>CAYJSZ010000049.1:0-17046 GCA_964372545.1 uncultured Ignavibacteriaceae bacterium | reverse complement strand
CAATAAAAAAGCCCAAGGGCTTCAGCCCTTTCCAATTAGGCGGTCAACTTGAAATTCTTTAGTCAACAGAGACGGCACATAACAAACAGCCTTACCACGCTCGCTGTATGAACAGTTACAGTTGATGCTCGCTCCATAGCGTTTACCTGTACATGTTGCACCTCCCCATGCACCGCGACACCCTTCTTCTTGTTACCGCCTCTACTCTCCGCTCGTTTGCCGTCGGTGCGTTGAGCGTCTTCTTCGGGCTGTATCTCGCGTCGCTCGGTCTCGGCGAGCTTCAGATCGGTATCGTCATCGCTGCAGGCTTGGCGGGCATGGCGGCGGGAACCTTGATCACTGGCCTCGTCGCCGATCGCGTCGGTCGTCGCAGGTCGTTTCTTGTCATCGCGCTGCTCATGGCAGCCGGTGGAGTCTGGCTTGCGAGCGCGCAAAGCGTGATGCCGTTGTTGGTGGCATCGTTTGTCGGGATGGTCAACGCGATGGGGCGCGAGCGTGGACCGGCGCAGGCAATCGACCAGGCTGTGCTGGCGCAATCTTCCGTGCCGGAGAAACGAACCTCAACCTTCTCGCGCTACACGTTTTTGATGGATATCGGCACGGCAGGAGGCTCCCTGCTCGCCGGCATCCCAAACTCGACCGAAGGCTACCGCTGGGCAATCCTCATCTACGCAGCACTCGTGGTCTTCTCGGCACTCCCCGCGCTGCTCATGAGTCCCTCGGTCGAGGCACAAACGCGGGAAGCCAAAGTCATCCTCTCCCCGCAATCCAGGAAACTTGTCCGCAACTTCGCAATGATCTCCATCCTCGATAGTCTCGGCGGCGGCTTTATCACCCGCTCGCTGCTCACCTACTGGTTCATCAAGCGCTTCGGCGTTGGCACGGAGTGGATCGGAACGCTCTTCGCTGCGTCGTCGCTTATTAACTCGGTCTCGTACTTCGTTGCGGCGTGGCTCGCTAAACGGATCGGGCTCGTGAACACGATGTTCGTCACGCATCTTCCGTCGAGCATTGTCCTGCTGTTTGTACCCTTCGCGCCGAATTTCCCAGTCGCCGCAGCGCTCTTCTTCCTGCGCGAATTCCTCTCGCCCATGGATGTCCCCACGAGGCAGTCATATCTCTCTGCCATCGTCGCCGACCATGAACGGACTGCCGCCGCGGGCATGGTCAACCTCGCCCGCAACGCGTCGTGGGTAGCCGGACCCACCATTGCCGGCTGGGCGATGAGCTTCTCCCTTTCCGCGCCGTTGTTCCTGACCAGCACATTCAAAATCATCTACGACGTTCTGCTGTGGAATTCCTTCCGCCACATCAAGCCGCCGGAGGAACGTCTATAGGAGAAAGGAACTTAAGCCGGGCTGTCTTTGACTTTCTCGAAATAACTCTTACATTGACCCCGTTCAATCTCCACACTCAAAGAAAGGAAGTCGTATGAAACTCATCATTCTTCGTCGAGCACTTCTCGCCGCTCTGGTGCTCTGCGTTGCGGTCTCTCTCTTTGCGCAGGGAGTCTACTGGGAGAGCACCACGACCGGTATGGGAGGCGAACGCAAATCGCAGATGTACTACCTGCCGAAGATGTTCAAGGGTGTCTCGAGCGGCGATCAAGGCAGTGAAATCATGATTATGCGGCTCGACCAGTCCAAGATGTACAACGTCACCCCGAAAGACAAGAGTTATTCCGAGATGTCGTTTACCGAGCTGGAAGGGGCAATGAAAAAAATTGGTGGAGAGACGGATGCGCGGATGCAAGAGATGAAAAAGCGTCTCGAATCGATGCCGCCCGAGCAGCGCCAGATGGCAGAACAGATGATGGGACGCTTTATGAACAAAAGTCCTGAATCCGCAATGCAAGTGGAGAAGACGGGCGAGACGAAGACCATCAGCGGCTATAACTGCACGAAGTATGTCGTGAAACAGGGCGACAAGGAGATGGCAACCATCTGGGCAACGAAAGACCTCAAGGAATTCGAGAGCATGAAAGACGACTTCCAGGAATTCGCCAAACGGATGATGGCGATGAACCCTATGGCAAGAAACCTGGGAGAAAGTATGCAAAACGTCGAAGGATTCCCGATCCAGACGGACATGCCGCAGGGTATGAAGACCGTGGTGACAAAAGTCGAGAAGCGCGCCATCGCTGTGAGCGAGTTCAATGTTCCCACCGATTACAAGAAGGTGAAGTCGAAGCTTCAGCAAGGGATGGAGGAGCAAGAAGAGAAGAAGTAAAAGAATACTGAAATAGACTCTTTCAGCCTAACCAAAAGGCCCCGCTCTTCTGAATCTACAGGTTCGACAAGAGCGGGGATTTTATTTTCTCCTTTCCGATATTGACGGTCTTTGTTGAACTCAGCCCAAATAACAACCATCCTCGTCACCGGCGCAACGGACGGCCTTGGCAAAGAAGCGGTCGTCGAGCTTGCAAGAATGGGTGCGAGGATTCTTCTCCATGGCCGGAATCCTGAACGAGCCGCAAGGGCTGTCGAAGAGGTCAAGAAGAAATCGGGTAGCGGGTGCGTTGAGCCGGTTATCGCGGACTTTTCCTCGCTGCGACAAGTACGGGAGATGGCGGCGGATGTTCAAGAACGTTTTGGCCGGCTCGATGTCCTTGTGAACAACGCCGGCGTGTTTATGAAGGACCGCGTGCTGACGGAAGACGGATTCGAGTTAACGTTCCAGGTTAATCATCTCGCGCACTTTCTCCTCACCCATCTCCTGCTTGAGCTTCTGAAGAACAGCGCGCCCTCGCGTATCATCAATGTGAGCTCGATGGCGCACGCCAACGCAAAACTGGATTTCGGGAATTTGCAGGGAGAGAAAAAGTACGGCGCCTACGGCGCGTATGCCCGCTCCAAGCTCGCGAACATCCTGTTCACGTACGAACTTGCCGAACGGTTGCACGGCACCGGCGTTACCGCCAACGCTTTGCATCCTGGCGTGATTGCAACGAAATTGCTCCGGTCGGGCTTCGGTGGATTCGGCGGCTCCAGCGCGAAGAAAGGCGCAGAGAGCATTGTGTACCTCGCGACTTCGCCAAAAGGTGATACCGTGACGGGAAAGTACTTTGTGAAGAACGAAGTGGCGGATTCTTCGCTTATTACTTACGACCGGAAAGTTCGAAAAGAGTTTTGGAGAGTGAGCGAGAAGCTGGCAGGAAGCGTAGAGAGATGAATACCGAATATCGAATGATGTTCGTTGCGACAGGCCCGCCTGCCATCTGTCGGGCAGGCCTTATCTCTTTTCCCTGCCGATTCTCTTCTTCGTCTGATACTTGGCCTGAATTTCTTTGACGGCAGCAGCGATATCGGCTGCCAAATTCTCCGGATTGAGTAAATAGCGGAGTTTCTCGACGGTGTCTATCCCGGCCCGTTGAAGCTCCCGAAGGAGCTCTTTTTCCCGCTCTGAGATTTGCTCCTGTTCTTTTGCTTGTTCCCCCGTTAATAGCCAATGAATGTCGCCCCCAAGTTGAACAAGACGGATGTACATCTTGTTACCCGGTTCCGACCCTGCAGAAAGATACCGGTCAAGGTGCTGTGTCGTTATCCCTAAAGCCTCTGCAAATCGCTTCTTCCATCCATGCTCACTACCGAATTTCGACTGCCCAAACTCTTTGAGACGCTCTGCTATTGTCGATTGCTTTGCCATGAACAAATTTGTTTCTCCGCTCCTTGACAACTGAAGAAGATTTGTTTATTTTACAACGTCAACTTGTGGACAGATGATATGAAAAACTCTCGCCAGAGACAAGCAGAGCGGCCTCTCCACATCCACGTCCAGATGACGATGCTCGAGAAAGGAATTAGCCGCCGCACGATCATGGACCGACTACACATCTCTAAGAGTTTACTGAGTAAAGCTTTGAACGGAAAGCGCCTTTCAGCGTTGGGGCGCGTAGCAGCATTTGTCCGGTCGTACAAAGAACCAACGTTGTCAACACGGTAAGCATGCGCGGGGACATTGTTCCATCCCGAGAGAGCCTATCGCGAATTCGCAGAGTCAACAGTCGATTGTTCTCCCATCATAAGAGAAACTTTTTTCCACCATTTTTCTGATCGATCAATCTCATGGTACGGGGACAAGGAGAGGGGAGCCAGAAATATTTTGAAGCACGGACTGGGATTTTACTAGTCGAAGATGAAGAACTCTTGCGTACTCTTGTCGCTGATTATCTTGCGGAACGAGGATTTTGCGTCTATGCAGCGCAGGACGGTGTTCAAGCGGTGCAGCTCTACCGGGAACATGAGAAAACGATTCAGATCGTTTTCTCGGACATCGACCTGCCGAACCTGAATGGTGTCGATGCATTTCGACAGATGAGGGCTATCAACCCGGACGTGCAGGTCATTTTTGCCAGCGGCTCTCTCAACCCTCTTCTGAAAAAACGATTGCACGATGCGGGAGTGAAGTATGTTCTGCAAAAACCGTACAGCCCGGAGGAAGTTGTTACAATGATCGGCACCTTGCTTGGAAAATAAATTGGTTGTCGAAACAGGCCACGTGTTTCATTCCATCAAAAGAGAAGCCCTTCTACATACCGCGCAATCGCCGGCGATGCCGTCAACCCCGGCGATTCTATCCCGATCAGATTTACAAATCCATCCAGCCCCCTCTCCCTTTCGTGCACGATGACAAAATCCCTCGGCGGCTCTCCTTCGCGCTGAAGTTTCGGGCGTATGCCGGCCATGTCGGGTGAGAGATCTTCTTCGGAAATTGCAGGAACAATCCGTCGAATCGATTCGGCAAAGGCCGCGCGCTTCTGCTCGGAGACCGAGTAATCCAAAACGCGGTCGGGCAAATATTCGATGTCCGGACCAAACTTCAGCCGCCCGCCCCAATCGATGAGCGCGTGGACGCCGAGACTTTCTTTCGCCGGCACGGGATACACGAGCCTCGAAATGAGCCTTGACTTTGCAGGCGCAACGGCAAAATACGAACCCTTCGCATACACTTGCCGATACCCCGCTGCATCGATGTCGATTCCCGCCATCGCCGCCACAAGGTCTGCGTGCAATCCCGCCGCATTGATGACAAGCTCGCTGGTTATCGAAGATCGTTCTCCTTGCTCGTTGATGGCAAGGCTGTAGCCTGCGCTGGTTTTTTCTATTCCCACAACCTCGCAGTGAACTTGCACCGTTACGCCATTGCTCACTGCGGTGTGATAGAAATAGTCCATCAACCCGTGCGCGCTGACGATGCCCGAGTGCGGCGAGAAGACTGAGCCGACGGCGTTGATGTTGGGCTCGAGCGCCAGTGTTGCAGCTTTGTCGAGAAGCTCGAGCCGTACGCCATTCTGAAGTCCGTTCTGGTAGATCTCGTAAAGCCTCGGCAGCTCTTGGTCGCTGGTCGCCGAGATAATCTTCGTAATTTGCCGGTGCGCAATGTTGTTCTTCCGACAGAGACTGTAGAGTTCATCTCTCCCCTCCACACACAGCCCCGCCTTCAGCGAGCCCGGAGTATAATAGATGCCCGCGTGGATCACTTCACTGTTGCGGCTGGAGGTCTCAAGGCCGTACTTCGCGTTTTTCTCCAGTACGATGATATTCTTCCGCCGTTCAGAAAGTCGCGCAGCAATCGCTAAACCTACGACGCCCGCGCCGATAATGATGGTTTCTACGTCTGGCATAAGTTGCCTGCGGTGCAGCCGTTCGTGTGCACCTGCGGGTCATTCGACCTGGACAAACGAGCCAAGCGGCAGCTCGGATTCTGTAAGCGCCTCACATCGGCGGTCGAGAGCTTCATACTCTGCTTTGTTGGCTGAGCGAAACGACTCGTACGCTTCGCGCGTCGTCCAGCGATCTTTTGTCTGGTACGTACCATCGCCCTTGTTAAGAAGCTCGGTTCCTATATACGCGTCGCCCTTCCGAAAAAATTGCACCCAGTCTCCTTCCGGACCGTACACGCGCTCGAAATCCGAGACTTTGTCATGCTTTACACGAAATTCCCAGATGAGGATGTACATGACTGACTTTCCCAATTCGCAATCAACAATCCGAAATCCGCAATTGTCTCACTCCTCCCAATAAAACTTCCCGCGCTTCTTCATGGTCGTTCCGATTTCATCCATCGTCTCGCCGTCGTACAGCCGGCCGTTCTTCATCACGTAGCGAATCGATTCGCTGTTGCGGATGTTGTCGAGCGGGTTCTTGTCCGTCACGATCAGGTCGGCTAACTTGCCGGGTTCGAGCGAGCCGAGATCTGTGTCGAGGCCGAGGTATTGCGCGCCGTTCAGCGTTGCGCAGCGGATGGCTTCCATATTCGTCATGCCGCCCTGCTGGAGCATCCAGAGCTCCCAGTGTGCACCGAGTCCCTGCAATTGTCCGTGTGCGCCGAGCTGCACCTTGCCGCCTGCATCCAGCACTTTCTTCACTGCCTTCGACGTCTCGATGAATTGGTAGTCATCCTCATTCGCCATTTGACGCCGGCGCGATCGTGCATCGATGATCTCGCGCGGGGTGAAGCGCAAGAGGCGCTCATTCTCCCACACCTTCGTTGTTTGATACCAGTAATATTCTCCCGAAAGCCCGGCATAGTTCACGATCAGCGTTGGAGTAAGTCCGGTCTTGGATTTGGAGACCAGCTGCACGACATCGTTGTAGACCGGTGCAATGGGGATGTTATGCTCGACGCCGGTATGTCCGTCCAGCACCATCGTCATGTTCCAGAAGAAGGTCGAGCCGCCCTCGGGCACAACCAGCATCTTCAGTTCGCGCGCCGCCTCAATGATCTGCTGGCGCTGGTCGCGACGGGGCTGGTTATAGCTCTTCACGCTGAAGGCGCCGACCGCTTTCAACCGGCGGAGATGTGCCATGGCATCATCGAAATTATTGACGACGGCCTTGAACGAGCCTTCCGCGCCGTACAGAATCGTGCCCGTTGAGTAGACACGCGGCCCTACCATCATTCCCGCCTTGACCATTTCGGAATTCGAGAAGACGTAATCCGTTGTGGCTGAAGGGTCGTGCATCGTGGTAACCCCGAACGCGAGGTTCGCGTAGTAAATCCAGTTCGTTTGCGGCGACCAGTCCCCGAAGTTTCCGTGCGCATGGACATCGACCATCCCGGGCATGATGAACTTACCGCCGACATCGACCCGCTTCGCATTGGCAGGGACGGTCACGCTGGACGACGGCCCGATCGCGGTGATACGATTTCCATCTATCAACATCGTCGCGTTCGGAATAACCTCTTCTCCCTTCATGCTGATGACGGTGGCTCCAACGAGCGCCAGAATGCCGGAGGGAACATCGGTCTGTGCCTGGAACCCGATCTGTACTCCGACGGTATCCGGCTTTTCCTGCACGGAGTCCTTTGCACCCGGAACAAATGTAAACGTGTTGGTCAACTCTCGTGAGAACAGCTCCGGGCCCAGCGACCAGTACAGCCGCTTGCTGTTGCCGCTCCAGCTCAGATAGTTCGCCGCATCGCGCGTCAGCTTCTTCATCGGATAGTCGGCCGAAGCCGGACCGATGCTCACGGCCTGACCCGTCTCCGGGAATGGCGCGAGGTACGCCTGATAGCGCTCCACGAGGCCAATCCATTGCTCGTCCGGCGAAGGAACCATCTCCTGTGCATTGTCGGACACGAAATGCACGCGACGTTTTTCTCCCACAAGTCCGACACTGACCAGAGCAGTCTTCTCGCCCTCGCGGGAAAACAGAAAGATCCGGTCGCCGTCTTTCATAAACTGCGGCCGTGTGCCTTCTTCCGTGATGAGCGTTGCTTTTCCGCCCTCTGCCGGAATCCAGTACACACCAGCCTCTTTGCTGAAGAGATTACCACGCAAGCCGCTGCCGCCGATTTTTCGATACACCACTTTTTTGCCGTCGGGCGAAAAGGACGGCTCGATGAACGTTCCTTTCACCGCCGTCAGCTTCGTTTGGCCGCTGCCGTCCGCGCGCACTTTTTGGAGAGCCCCCATCTCGGCGTCATTCCACGTGGCGTAGACCAGCCACTTGCCGTCGGGAGAGAACGACGGAAACATTTCGATATTCTTCTCGTCGCGGGTGACGCGCTTCGGCGTGCCGTTGGGGAGCGGGCGAATCCAGAGCTTCCCGAGTGCGGCGTAGACAACGGATTTTTCATCCGGCGCAACGGTAACCCACCGCAGCATCTTTACGTCGACCTTCTCGGGAGAAACCTCTTTCGGAAAGCGCACTGCATCGGTGATGGCCTGCTTGATCTTCACTTTAAAGGGAATCTCAGCGACGTGTTTCGTCTTCACGTCGACCTTCCAGATCTTTCCCTTTGCCCAGATGACGATCGACTTGTTGTCCGGCGTCCATGAAAAGCCGGGATAGACGCCGAAGATCGCCCACGCTTCTTGCTGGTCATGGTCGAGCCTGTCGTAGGCCGCCGTCTCGCGCCCGCTCTCGATGTCGTAGAGAAACAGGACGGACTTCAAGCCAACGCGACGGACGAACGCGATGGTCTTTCCATCCGGCGAGGGCTGTGGTCGTGCGGATCCGCCCGCGCCGCGAATGTACTGTTCGGTTCGTCCCGTCTCGCGGTCAAGTCGCTGCACAACATAGATGACGCCGTACGGGTCTTTGTTGTACTGGAATCCACCGCCCGGAGTAACATCCTCGCTGTAGTAGAGATAACGTCCGTCTGGAGAAATCGCCGGCTCGCCCGCATCCTGTTCCCAGTTGCGCCGCTTCGTCAGCTGCAGCCCGTTGCCGCCCCCGGTGTGGAAGAGCCACATCTCGCCTGCACCGAGCGAACGCGTGTTGCGGTAATGTTTTCGCCCGATCAGATAGTTGCCGTCGGGAGTCCAGACAGCGTTGTTGACCTGCCGTTCTTTCTCTTTAGTGATCTGCTGCGGCTTTGACCCGTCGGTGTTCATGATCCAGAGATTATCGATGCCGTCGCGGTCGCTGGTGAATGAGATCTTTTTGCCGTCCGGGCTGAAACGCGGCTGCACGTCGTACGGTGTGCCGCTGGTGAGCGCTTTTGCTTCGCCGCCTTCCACCGGCATGATGTAGATATCGCCGAGCAGATCGAAGACAATCCATTTGCCGTCGGGGCTTACATCGACGGCCATCCAGGTGCCTTCGGTCGTTTCAAACTCGATTTCTTTCGTCGGGCCGTGCTTGGCGGACACATCCCATTTGGCGTCCGGTTTCGGCTGGGCTGCCAAGATCCAAGCCACGAGAATCAGAAGAGGAAATGCGTAACGAGCAGATTTCATGACGGTGTTCCTTTCGTGGAGACTTTGAGAATAGACATTTGCGGCGCCATAACTTAAAAAGAGCTGCGGAGGGAAGCAAGGTGATTTTACTGATCGATTCATCGGGTGATTGAATCATTGATTCATTGCAAAGCAAAGAGTATTTTCGATACCGTAAGTAGTTGACCGATCAGAACACTATCACATAAACAATATGCTCATGAAAAGAACGCTCTTTCGTTTTGTTTTCTTCTTTGGAACAGGTGCTCAGATTCTTGCACAGGCGCAACCGCCCTCTACCGATATCTTCCTTGTTGACATCATCAAGGCGCAGGGTTCGTTGAGACTCGGAACCCCGGTGAACATCACCAACCGACAGGGCTATGACAACCAGCCTTCGTTCGCTCCCGATGGGAGCTACATTCTGTACACAGCCATGCAAAACGATCTGCCACGACCACAGGCGTCAGCACAAACTGAGATTTACCGTTACAACATTGTTGCGAAAACGGTTGACCGTGTGACACGGACAATGGAGAGTGAATATTCCGCGACGGTAATGCCGGGTGGAAAGTTGTTTTCAGTTGTGCGTGTGGAGCCGGATTCCACGCAGCGGTTGTGGAAATTCGAGATGAGCGGACAGAACCCCGCGATCATCCTGCGAAATATCAAGCCCGTTGGTTATCATGCGTGGGTCGATTCAAATACGGTTGCTCTCTTTGTGTTGGGAAGTCCTGCGACGTTACAGCTTACGAGAGTCAATCCCGAAAAAGCCGACACCATCGTCGGAGGTATCGGCCGGTCGCTTCACAAGATTCCATCCAAGCGGGCGATCAGCTTCGTACAGAAGGTCTCAGAGAAGGAGTGGTGGATTAAAGAACTGGATGTAGCGACCAGGAAGATCACGGCGATTGTCCAGACTCTCGCAGGTAGCGAGGACTATGCGTGGACTCCGGATGGAACTCTGATCATGGGGCAAGGCTCGAAATTGTTCAGCTACAAGCCTGAACGCTCAAAGGAATGGATAGAGATTGTTGATTTCACAAGCATGAACATCAAAGGCATCACGCGGATCGCGGTAAGTCCAAGCGGAGACCGGTTGGCGTTTGTTGCACTGGAGTAACAATAAGGATGTCATGTTGAGTCCGCCAACGGCGGACGAAACATCTCGCTTTTCACAGACTGCCCTACATTCTGAAAGATAGATTCTTGGCTTCGCTCAGAATGACGTAGAAATGAAACAGCCCGACCTCTTCGCAGAGACCGGGCTGTTTTCTTCAACGCCAATCGGAGCGTCAATCCTTATTCTGCTGTTGTTGCTGTTGCATGCGCGTCTGCCGTTCCTCCGTCCATGGCGGGACGACATGATTCATGCGCGCATAGGCGATCGACTGACCGAGCGTTTCATGCTGGTGCGTCGCGGCCAGCATAATCATGTCGAGCACCGTCATATCGTTGCCGAAAAAGTTCACGTGGCGCTCGAAATCTTTATCCGGCACGCTCGCAACATAGTCGTTGACCGCCTTGAAAGATTTCTTGATTTCCTCGACGATCTTCGCTTTGTCCGTTGTGGATTTTTCGATTGCCCGCGCATCAACTCCCTCCGGCACTTTGCCGCCCATGGTCATCAGCGTGATGTAATTGCCCGCCGCAACATGCAGAAACGACTCGGCCACAGACCGGACGCCTTCTTCCGGCCGCCAGTTGTACTTCTCCTGCGGGACAGCCTGCGCGAGCGATACAAACTGTTGCTCGATGGCTTTCGATTGCTTCATGAACGACCCTTGCACTCCTTTCATCTCCCCCATCTTCATCTCCCCCATCTTCATGTTCCCCATCTTCTCCTGCGCGACAAGCGCACTCGCCGTTAGCAGCAGAAACGCAAGCAGCACGACAAGAAAACGATTCGTTGTGTTCATAGGATCTCCTCCTTCTTGGTGATGTGATTGAATGGATACGAATTTAACACGAACACCCTTAAAGACGTTCCCGCATCGTAATACGAAATCCTGATTATCGTCTATTGTAATTGCTCAGCGTAACTTGGCTTCAGTTGGTTTGACTAGACGAAGAATGCGTTAGAGATACATTCGGTTTCTCTAGTGAATGCGCGAAAGAAAGTCCCCTCTGCAGCGATGGCAAGAGTGAACGCGAGAGGGGATTTAGGGGTGTGTGCTGTTTGGGTTCTTTCGGGTAAAAGCACACACCCCTGTGGTCCCCTCTCTCACCCCGCTTTCCAACACACGAGAGGGGACTATTAGTTCTCCGATTCTTAGCGATCACTCGGATGCAGACGACCATCACTGCCAATTAGATTAACACCTCAGGGATCCTAGCTGAGTAGTTACCGTCTATTTTTCATTGAAAAAGCAAAAGCCCGATCTCTTCCGAGACCAGGCTTTTCCTGTTTCTTCTCAATCTCTAACTTCCGCGGCTTCCCAATTGGCGGTCCAATATCACCAACCCTGCCATCGCATCGCCGACCATCTTCAACTGCTCGATGATGTCGGACGCGGTTTTTTCTTCTTCCACTTGCTCGTTGATGAACCATTGCAGCATGACCTGCGTCGGATAGTCCTTCTCTTTCGCCGCCATGTCGTAGAGCTTGTTGATCGAGCCGGTCACGTTCTGTTCGTGCTCGAGGACCTGCTTCATCACGTCGAGCGGCTTCCTAAACTCAGCGGGCGGCTTCTCGATCACATCCAGCATGACTCGGCCGTTGCGGTTGTGGATGTAACCATAAATCTTGATCGCGTGGTCGTACTCTTCTTTACTCTGCACCATCATCCAGTGAGCGAAACCGGGGAGGTTCACTGCCTGAAAATATGTCGACATCGAGAGATACAAATAGGATGAATACAACTCGTCGTTGATCTGCTGGTTCAGAGCTTTCTGCATCGTCTTCGAGAGCATCGTGTTAGCTCCTTTCTTGGTCTATAGTCGTGACCAAAGGTAGAACATTTTCAGAGCATCTTCCAGCTTTTATTGCGTGCCCATCGTATGCACCAGCCACAGACTCATCTCGGGAACATACGTAATGACCAGCAGCGCTCCCAGGAGAATTCCGATAAAGACCAGCACGGAGCGTGCGATATGAATAATCGGCTTCTGGAAACGCAACCCCGAAAGAAAGAGATTCAACCCGACTGGCGGGGTGAGATAGCCGATTTCGAGGTTGGTAAGAAAGATGATCCCGAGATGAATGGGGTCGATCTGAAATTCTTTGGCAATGGGAAGAATCAGCGGCACCACCACGATGAGCGCCGAGAAGATGTCCATCATCATCCCGACGATAATGAGGAACACGTTGAGGATGAGCAAGAAGGTGAGCTTGCTGCTGATCCGCTCCTGTACGATGGTGAAGAGCTTTTGGGGAACCTGTTCATCGATGAGATAGTTGGTGAGACCCCACGCCGTACCGACAATCACGAGAATGGCGCCAACGATCAACATGCTTTCCTTCATCACCCGCGGCACGCCTTCCCGTATGCTGAGGTCCTTATAGACAAACACCACCACGATGAACACGTAAAACGCAACGACCGCGGCGGCTTCCGTCGCGGTGAAGATGCCGCCGTAAATCCCGCCGAGGATGATCAGGGGCAGAGGAATTTCCCACGCCGCTTCTTTCACCGCGGTGCGAACGTTGCTCCACGAAAACGGCGTTTTCGGTACGTTGAACTTGATCCCTATCCGGACGCTGTACAGACCGAGGACGAGTACCAAGAAGAGTCCGGGGAGAATACCCGCGACAAACAATTGGTCGATGCTTGTTTTGGAGACAAAGCCGTAGATGATGATGGGGAGGCTCGGAGGAAACAACAAACCGAGACTGCCGGATGTCGTGACGAGGCCGAGCGAGAATTGTTCCGGATACCGCTCTTTGAGTAGGATGGGATACAGTAACCCGCCGAGCGCGACAATGGTTACTCCTGATGCGCCGGTGAACGCGGTAAAGAACGCGCACGTCACCAGCACGACGATTGCCAGGCCGCCCGGCATCCAGCCGAGCAGTGCCTGCGCCAGATTGACGAGACGTCTGGGCGAGTTACTCTCCGCCAGCAGATAGCCTGCGAACGTAAAGAGCGGAATAGCAATCAATGTGGGTGTTTCGGCAATCTTGTACAGGTCAATAATGACCGCCGAGGTGTCGATACCGGCGTGATAGAACGCGATGAGCGCGATGGCTCCAATAATCGAAAAGAGCGGCGCGCCGAACAACGCCAGCAGCACCAACCCGAGGATGATGAGCCAGAGCTCCACTACGCCCGTGCTCCTTTCGCGACCGCAGCACTGTCGATCACCGCACGAACAAGAAAATGGATCACCAGGAGTCCGAACCCGACCGGGATAATGACCTCGGCATACCACACCGGGATGTTTGCAGAGAGAGTGGTCCCTGCTTCCGCTTCTGATTGCACAAAGGCAAACGACGCTGTCATGAAGTAATAGCAAACCACCGCCGCGAACAGGTTCGTCAGCACGCGTGCAGCGTGTTTCGCGCGTTCAGGAAGAAATCTTGTCAGGGCATCGATGGAGATATGCCGTTCCTGACTGGTCGCCAACGATGCCCCAAGAAACGCGATCCAGAGCACAAGATGCCGCAGAACGATATCGGCCCAGAGGAAACCGTAGGAGAAGACGTTGCGGAGAACGACTTGAAGAAACGCCATCACGAGTATGACGGCGAGAAAGAAAATGAGCAGCGCCCCCTCGAACTTATTCAGCAGCGCGTCCAGGCGTTGCAGCACGTTCATTGAGTTGTCCGATTGTTCTTGCGGAAATCGTCGATCGCCCGTTCCACGCTGTTCAGCAATTCTTCGCTGTAGAGCTTGCCGACGAGCATTCTTCTCGCCCGCTTACCCGCTTCGAAATACAGTAGAAGCTCTTTCTCATCTACGTTCTGAATGGTGAGGCCCGCTTTGCGGAGCAGGTCGATCGACTTCCTGTTGTCCTCGCGGGCGAGATTGGTAAGCTTGGAGAGATACGTTCTGCCGTTCCGGATGAGTATCTCCTGCAGGTCGGGGGGCAGCTTGTCGAAGTAACCCTTCGCCAGCAGCACCGCCCCCGCGGCATCGGAGATCGGCGTTTCTACCACGTATTTTGCCCGGGTGTGCCATTGCAGCGAGATCGCGGCATACGGCGTCGAATAGAAAGCATTAATCAGACCGGTTTGCAGCGACGTCAGCACGTCCGGGAATGCTACTGGAATAGGGCTGATCCCCAACGCCCGGAACGCGGCCTCGGCAACGGGGTCGCCTTCCCACGTCCAGAGCTTGATGCGCTTGAGATCCTCCGACTTGTTAATAGGGGTATTTGTAAAGACATGAACGAAGCCCACTTCCGCCCACCCCAGCAAAACGAACCCGCCCTGAGCGAACGCCTGCTCGAATTCTTTGTCGAATTGCTTGTAGAGATAATCCATCTCATCGTAGTTGTGGGCCAAGAACGGTGAGTCGAGAATGCGCACCCGCGGAGCGATCTCACCCAACGCAACGCCGGTGAAGCCCCCCGCCTGCAATTGACCGACACGAATCTTCCGCAGCACGGCCTTTTCGTCTCCCAACATACCGCCGGCATAGATCCGAAAGCCTAAACGCCCGCCACTTTCCTTTCGGATAGCAGCATCATACTCTTTCATCGCGTTATGCCATGTGGTCTTTTCCGGCGCAATGGTGGCAAACTTGATGGTGTATTGCTGGGAAGAACTCGTAGTAAGCAGTAACGTAGTAAGTAGTGAGACTATGAGAGTTTTTTTCATTTTCATCCTACTCCGTGAATAGCTCATTCATTATGTCTCGTAACCGATGAGCTTTGCGTTTAGCGATGGCGTTGGGCAGGCGCGCCTCCGGCAGAATGTCGAGCGATGCGTTGTCGACCTTCTTCAACAACGACTCGAACAATTGCTTGTCCTGCACCTGGACGGCATACGTCCTGGCATAGTACACATAGCTCATCAAGAATCCCCCGCCGTTGAGGGCAAGCGCTTTGTCGAAATGTTCTTTCGCCTTCTCCGGCCTTCCACCGAGGACGACGGGTGTCGTGGCAAGAAACGAACCAAAGAACAAATGTGCCCCACCGTAGTAGTAAGCCGGGTCATTCTCCAACACGAACTCCATCATCGCATTCACCTTGGGGATGGCTGCAAGAGCCTCAATGTCGGTTCGCGCGAGGTTGATGTATCCCGCCCAACCGAACGCAGTCCAGAATACTGCCGGTACGTCGGATTTCGACAGCGACTGCAATCCACGCTGGAACTCATCCGGGCTTCCGTTGACGGCAGCTCTGAATGCGCCCTTCTGCGAAAGAACGCGTAAACCGTAGTCCCGCCCACGAAGGTAGAACGTTTGCCCCCGCTCAGCGCTATCGTCTTCGGCAAACGCCAATGCGTAGGCACTGTATCCCTGTGACGCGAGCAAGAGGAGTTCGGCATTCTCCGGGTCGGCTTTGATCAGCGCTTCGAGCAACTTCAGATTCGAACCCAACGCGCTTTCCGCTAACCGAAGATCGCTTTCTTCGTTGAAGGCCTCAAAGCCATAATCCAGAATGCCCCCGACAGTGCGAATCGCCAGGGTCTGGACACAGCCCTGCAAACCCCATCCCAGACTTATGAGGAGAACAATTCTTTTCATTGACAAACCGATAGAAAGCCTCTCAACGTTGAACGCCCTTGGTGCAAAAATATACTGAAATAAGAACGAGAGTCAAACAGCCGTTCCTGGAACATCTTCTCTTTCAAACCCCACAGGCAATCCTGCCCCGTGGTATCAACAACTCTCAAACATCGTCAGCAGTTATCGATGGGGAAGTCCTGGCAGATTCTCACGGTCGACGGCCTTGAAGCAGAAGGACTCAACATCGACTCGGTGAAGAAAGGATGCTTCGTCTTGCGCTCCTCAGAACGAGTACGGTAGAATTATTGTCGCCTATCCCCCGGTTGAGTTGAATGCCATTCTGGGCAAGTGATCAACACTTGATAGTTCGTTCCCCCGTGCAGAACGATAGCACCGGCAGCGGCTTGGGTCTCTCGATCGCCAAGTGGATTGCCGAAGTGCACGACGGAACCATTCAGGTCAAAAGTCGCGAGAAGCACGGCAGCACCTTCATCGTTTCTCTTCCCCTCTCCCCGCAGTAACGCGTCTCCGTTCAACCCGAGCACGAACATCCCCTGGTTAGCGGGGTAAGACAGACCCTGGACAGTGCTTGTTTCTGTAAGTAGTTGAGAAATAGAGTCTTTTTCAAGCAATGTGACGCTCAAAACCTGTAAAATTGTGTAGAGGGAAAGCTCCGAGCCAAGTTCCTTTTTGACAATTGCGACAGGCACATAGACCGAGACCGCAATCCAGATTTGTGTCTTGACCGCGTTCTCTGATGTGCCATAAAATGCCTTGATGCGTAAATGTTGCTTGATCCATTTGAAGAACAATTCGATTTGCCATCGTGATCTATACAGTTGAGCAATGGTCAGCGCCGGCAAGGAAACATTATTCGTTACGATGGCGAGACGCAGGTCGTGCTCTTGATCATAACATTTTACCAGACGGAGTTTCTCCGGATAATACTTCGATGGCAACGGACCCCTCAGGCGAATGATTTGATCGCACCGAAGCCCTGTCGATCGATCGACACGAGGTGAATACAACCGCCGATACTGCAAGTTTGTTTTTGCACGCACGACAAAGATCGCATGGAACTGATGGAGCCGATAGAGGCGCTCAAAGTCCAGATAGCCACGATCCATGATATAGAAGGAGCCGGCTTCAAAAAGGAGTTCATCAAGGATATTGACCTCATGGAGATTTCCTGCCGAAATACGCAGAAAGGAGGGGATATTGCCGATCTGTTCTTCGACCAGGTCATGGCTATTGCCCGTAAGCGTA
>CAYJSZ010000048.1:0-17048 GCA_964372545.1 uncultured Ignavibacteriaceae bacterium | reverse complement strand
GACCCAACGTCCAATCAGCACAATGAACAACTTCCGACCTACAACGCGTATTCCATCGATGGTGATGTCACCGCGCCGCTCGTCTATGTGAACTACGGAATTCCAGAAGACTACGAGCAGCTTGAGCGTCTCGGGATTTCCGTCAAAGGATGTATCGTGATTGCACGGTACGGCGCTTCGTGGCGCGGCATTAAACCGAAAGTCGCAGCAGAACACGGCGCCGTTGGCTGCATTATTTACTCCGACCCGCGCGAAGACGGCTACTTTCACGGCGATCAGTTTCCCGAAGGACCCTGGCGTCCGAAAGACGGCGTGCAGCGCGGCAGCGTGATGGACATGCCGCTCTATCCCGGCGACCCGCTGACGCCCGGTATCGGCGCGACGAAAGACGCGAAGCGCCTCGATCTGAAAGACGTCAAGACGATTACGAAAATTCCGGTGCTTCCGATTTCGCATGCCGATGCTCAGCCCTTGCTCGCAGCGTTGAAGGGTCCCGTTGCGCCAGAAAGCTGGCGCGGCGCTCTGCCCATCACCTACAAAATTGGACCCGGACCTGCCAAAGTCCGCCTTAACGTGCAATCGAACTGGGACATTAAAACGATTTACAATGTTATCGTGACGATTCGCGGCTCGGTCTATCCCGATGAGTGGATCGTTCGCGGCAACCACCGTGATGCGTGGGTGAACGGCGCCCAAGATCCGATTTCCGGAATGGTGGCAGAGATGGAGGAGTTACGCGGGCTGGCGGAACTTCAAAAGCAAGGATGGAAACCGAAACGCACGATTATCTATTGTGCCTGGGACGCTGAGGAACAAGGCTTGCTTGGCTCAACCGAGTGGGCGGAGGCACATGCGGAGGAGTTGAAACAAAAAGCGGTTCTCTACATCAACACCGATTCGAACGGTCGAGGGTATCTCTTTGTCGGCGGATCGCATACGCTCGAGAAGTTCGTCAACGGCGTCGCGAAAGAGATCGAAGACCCGGAGAAAAAGATCTCTGTCTGGAAGCGGTCCCAGTTGTGGCGTATAGCCAACTCGCGTACGCCTGAAGACCGGCAAGACGCGCGCTCGCGGGCAGACTGGCGCATCGGAGCGTTAGGTTCCGGGTCGGACTACACAGCCTTTCTCGATCATCTCGGCATCGCTTCACTGAATTTTGGCTATGGCGGCGAAGACGGCGGCGGCATCTATCATTCTATTTACGACGACTTCTACTGGTATACGAATTTTTCCGACACGGATTTCAGCTACGGCCGCGCTCTCTCGCAAACAGTCGGCACCGCGGTCATCCGTCTCGCAGATGCAGACGTGCTGCCGCACGACTTCAACAACCTCACGGACACTATCAGGCGCTATGTTGATGAACTGAAGCGGTTGCTCAAGAACATGCAGGACCAGATCAAAGAGCGGAATAAACAGATTGAAGAGGGCGTGTTCACCGCGACGGCAGACCCGAAAGAGACATTCGTGCCCCCTTCAGCAGAAGAAGTGCCGCCACATCTCAACGTTGCTCCGCTGGACAATGCTGTTGATGCGTTAAGCAAAAGTTCAGAACGCTACGACAAAGCGATGAAGAAGGCACAGAATTCATCGCTTGCTCAAGCAACGGTGAAAGCGGTCAATGCAAAGCTCACGCAGAGCGAACGCAAGCTGACAAGCCCAGATGGATTACCGGGCCGGCCGTGGTTCAAGCATCTGATCTACGCTCCGGGGTATTATACTGGGTACGGCGTGAAGACGATACCCGGTGTTCGGGAGGCCATCGAACAGAAGAAATGGAAGGAAGCTGAAACAGAGATCGGTCGCGTGTCAAAAGCGCTTGAGGAGTTTTCGTCACTCGTAAATTCAGCTGCAGAAGATCTAGAGAAGATGAAGTAGCTGGATGCACAACGTCTCTCTGAACATCGCAACACCACCGGGGTTTAATTTCTGGCGGACCGTCTACAGCCATGGCTGGTGTGCGCTGCCACCGTTCAAGGTTGACAAGGATCGTCATACATTCGAACGGCTTCTTGAGTTACGCGATGGTACACTGGCGAACTGTGTGATGAAGGAAAGTGGTTCCGGGATCAGGGTTCGAGCACAAAGCGAAAAGGTACTGAATGCCGGAGCGCGGCAGGAAATAACGGCTCAGCTAAGCTCCTGTCTGCGCTTGACCGATGTGATGGACGAGTTCTATGTTGCTGCACGAAAGCACAAAGAGTATCGTTGGGTGCCGCGCATGGGGGCGGGTCGATTGCTGCGAGCTCCGACGGTCTTCGAGGATGTCGTTAAGATGATTTGCACGACGAACTGCAGCTGGGCGTTGACGGAGGTAATGGTCGGGAATCTTGCTGAGGCGCTCGGCAAGGAATTTGACGGAGCAGACTGTAGTTTCCCGACTCCCGAAGCGCTAGCGGGTTCGTCGGAGAAATTTTTCAGGAAAGAAATTCGATCTGGCTACCGTTCACCGTATCTTTTAGAGCTGGCAGAAAAGGTCGCATCTCACAAACTCGATCTCGAATCCTGGCGCTCGTCAACGCTGCCGACGGAGGATCTCTTCAGACAAGTTCGCTCGGTGAAAGGCATGGGTGACTACGCGGCAGGGAATATCATGAAGCTCCTTGGTCGCTACGATTATCTCGGTCTCGATTCCTGGGTGAGGGGGCAATACTACAAGCTTCACAAGAACGGCCGGCGTGTCAGCGACCGGACCATCGAGCGACACTATGCGTCGTTCGGGCAATGGAAGGGCTTGTTTTTCTGGCTCGACATGACGAAAGATTGGTACAACCACAAGTTTCCATTTTGACATGCTCATACCGGTGATTCATCGGTTTGTCCGAGCTCGCCTGAAACGCTTAGGAATCGAGAGCAAGTGGTTGGATGTCAATGGCTGCAACCTCCATTACTATGAATACTCGCACCCTCGCTCTCGAAGCACACTGGTTCTGGTCCATGGTCTGGGCACGTCTTCAAGTACATGGTTTCATCTGTATCCTTTTTTCATTCACCATCATACCGTTCTGGCGATTGACCTCGCGGGTTTTGGCTTTTCGACGATCGAGAATGGCAAGCGATTCTTCTCGATTCAAGAACAGATCGCTCTTCTTCGGGAGGTTGTTGAGCGGTTAAGGCTTCCGCCGTTTGCCCTTGTCGGTCATTCACTCGGAGGATGGATAGCAACAAAGTACGCCTTATGGCATCCCGACAAAGTAACTCGCCTTATCTTGATTAATCCTGCAGGTGTGTACTCTGACGGAACGGATGAACTCAGGAGGATATTTGATGTTCGGTCGACGCAAGATATGCGAAGACTGGTAAACAGGATGTGGTATCGCTATCCGTGGTATTTCAAGCCGTTCCTTCCTGCTATCTGGAGAGACATCAAAAAGCGGCGGGTGGGTGAGTTGGTGCAATCGGTCACGCGGGAAGATTTTCTCGACGACGAGCTCCGGAATCTTACCGTACCGGTGAATCTTATCTGGGGAACAGAAGACCGATTACTCGATAAGAAAACAGTTCAAGCGTTTGAACAAAACGTTCGACAGATCCATGTAGAGTACATTGATGCGTGCGGGCATGTGCCGCAGCTTGAACGGCAGGAGGAATTACAGAAGATTCTCGGCAGAGTGTTAGGGTCAGACTAACCGAAGCAGGAGGGTCCTGGATTCCTGCTACAGCGTTTCATCTGTGAGCAGATCTTCGATGTCGTATCGCATGTTTTCATCCGTCGCCAACGGTACACGCTGCCGGACTTTGTAGATTAGCAGTGGGATCGCCAACAAGGATGAAACAAGAACGAACAGTGTAAAACGTTTCATGAAATTTCCCCTGAGTTTTTTACTTTCTCTTACGTAACAGTACTTCGAAAAGTTACCCCCGGCCCCCTGCGAGACCGGGGGTTGTTGTTTCATTGCGAGATATACGGCAAACCCCAAATCTGTGAGGAGAACGTCGCGACGTCGTCATGGAGCGAGCTGCGTGTGAGCGCAGAGACAAAGAACGTATGACGGCCTATCAGTTTGTTCTCCCACGTTGCCTCGTAGACCCGCTGGTAATTTGACCCGGTCTGAGTTTGTGATATAAGTTTCATCCGCTCGTGGGCTGGTTTAAAGAAATCCGGCCTTCCCATCATCATCAAGAACGGCCGATGGATGGAGACCCAATCGGTGTCGGGGTCGGCGCTCGTCAGCGTGATGCGCACCTTCATCGATTGCCGGTTGCCGGGGGTGAGGAGCCACGGTTTCCCTTTCCCGCGGTTCAAATCCATAAAATAATTCGTCGGGTCTGTAATCACGATTTTCTGAGTGCCGACGGTAATTTCCATCTCGGTGATGGTGACCTGTGAACTCTGCGTGCCGCCCTTGACTGCCGAAGTCGCTGACGGTTTCCATCCCCTCCGTGAGGTGTCGGACCTGCTTGTAGAACCGGGTGCCGGACCAAATTTGATTTTCCTGATGGTCACTTCTTTGAATGGTTTCCGAACGATCGTGCGCCCAGTATCCTGAACAGAATACTTCGCAACGATGCGCACATTGCCAACAAGCGTATGGGTGAGCGTGGCGATTAAGGTCGTATCATTCACTCGATCAAAGGTGATATCTCGATCGACGCTCGTAACAGTGCGTCCCCAGCTTATCGGGATAATCGGAGTTGCGGTTTTCCCCAATATTCCGAAATTGGGGAGCGTGCCATCGCCGTCATTCAGTGTGAATGGTTCATTCGTGTACAACGGATCGGTCAGGATCATTTCCTTGAGTGCGGCAAGGTCCTGCTCGGTCAGTCGAGTATCGTCCGGTGCCGTCATCTGCTCGCAACTCACCAGCACGAGTACCATCATTACACTGCAAGCCAACCAGATGCGAAATGTCATACATCCCTCCTACATGAAAGTATAGAAAAAACAACGAAAAGTTTGTTCATTCCTTTGATTCGTTTCTCTGCGTATAAGTTTAATAAGGGGAAGCACGAAAAGCCAGTGTAGGAAAATCCGTTGTTGCGTTTTTCATCGCGGGGTGACTCATGTCACCCGCAACGGGCAAGGCGAACACGGAGGGAGATACCGAACGGGTAAGGTCGAGACGTTGGAGATGGAGTTTCTTTTTGCTAATTTTCTGGGAACGAAAGGATATTCTGCATGAAGCAACTTGCTATTGAAGCCGCGGTTGAAGCAGGGCAATTCCTGAAGAGAAACGTCGGCAAAATACAACAGATCGACCGCAAGTTTGGACAGGAAACGAATCTCGTCACAGAAATCGACCGTAAGGCCGAGGAGATGATCATCGAGAAAATCAGGAAACGTTATCAACATCATGATTTTCTCGGAGAGGAATTCGGAGGGCACGGAACAGAATCGGAGTACAAATGGATCATCGACCCGCTGGATGGCACGACGAACTTTACGCATGGACTTCCGATCTTTTGTGTTTCCATAGGCCTGGAACACAACGGCGAAATCATCCTTGGAGTAGTGTACGATCCGAACCTGGAGGAACTGTTCACTGCAGAAAAAAGCAAAGGAGCGTACGTAAATAACAAACGCCTGCGTGTATCCGGAACAACAAAGATGAGCGAAAGTTTGCTGGTAACAGGATTCCCGTACGATATCCAATCCAAGACCGATAGCATTCTCGTGCACTTTGAGAATTTTCTTAAGGAGGCTCAGGCTGTGCGTCGGTTAGGGTCGGCTGCACTCGATTTGTGCTACGTTGCTGCCGGGAGATTTGACGGCTACTGGGAGAACTCTCTCAACCCATGGGACATGGCGGCAGGGGTGCTGATGGTGCAGGAGGCAGGGGGGAAGTGCACAGACTTGAGGGGATTTCCGTCAACGATTTATCAAAAGCCCGTGCTTGCTACAAACGGTTTGATCCATGAACAAATGGTGGAGGTGCTCAAACGAGGGATGAAGAAATAGTCTTTCTCCTTGTTCCGTTCTCCGTGTTTACTCGCTCAAATCATCTTTACTAAATCCAGCCCGATCAGGGCAAACACCAGAGCCATCAGCAAGAAGAACCCGCCAACCACCGAAAGAAAGCCGATACGTTGTTTCGTCGCATCTCTGTCGACTTCGAGCTTCGGCATTGTTCTCACTACAACATCGCCATTCACGTTCACCAGACATGCCAAACGCGCCGTCGGGGGAACCTTCCGCTTGACAATGAACCGGCCGCTGATGACATCCGCTTCCTCCGGGGTGCGGGGGTTGATGCCTTTTCCGTCCACGACTTCAATGATATCCGAACCGCAGGGAAATTTTATTGGCCCCACAGCAAAGTTCACGTGAAAGACACGAGACAGTGGTTTATACAAATGAATGCCGCTTTTGAGAGCGGCAGTGCGAAGATTCGTGCCCGGTAGAACGTTGAGCGATTTCTGTTCATTCTCAAAATGAATGGCTGGCATGCCGTCGGTGTGCTCCTTCTTGATTAATACTATGACTCGTACCGCTTCGCTGCCCCGGGAGGTACTGTGTAGATATAACTCTGGAGATATTCCAGGTTACGCTCTTTTTCGTCGAGGTCCATCATTAACAGGTCGCGCAAGGAAACGAACCCGATCAATTGTTCACCCGCGACGATCGGCATGTGGCGACAGTGTGCCTGCTGCATTTTCTTGAGACAGGATTCATAGTTCTCATCGGCGTTGGCAACAATAATCTTTGTGGTCATGACATCGCTTATCGTTGTCGTGCCGGGGTCGAGACTTTTGGAGATCACGCGCGTTATGACATCCCGCTCGGGAAAAATCCCTACCAATCGATTTCCCTCCATCACGGGCACCGCTCCGACATTCTTTTCCGCCATGAACCGCGCCGCCTCTGCCACGGTGCTCTCCTTCGCAATCGAGAACAGCGGTCGGCCCGAAACGATCTCACCGATTGGCTTCATGCTCGCCTCCTTCGGTCAATGAACAACGACATTACTTCACGCGTCCAATGTGTCGGAAATAATAACAAGTTTTCCCGTGCGGCGCAAGAAACGTTTCAAAACTCTCATTACTTCCCTCATTACCAGAGCTTTACACCTTCCCGGTCGATCTGGGCGAGTATGAGCTTCTCCCGTTCCGGCTGTTTCTGGTCTACCACATAGGCGTCCGCCGTTCTCTTCCGCGCTGCTGCCAGCACATCCTCCCGGTCTGTGTGCAGCACGGCAAGCGTGTCGCCCATTTCCACACGGTCGCCGACTTTCTTCTTCAGGATGATTCCAGCCTTGTGGTCAATACGATCATCAATTGTTTCTCTTCCGGCGCCCAACGTTATTGCAGTCAAACCTAACTCCAGCGAATCGATATTCGTAACGAAGCCTTCGCCGAGCGTTCTTACTTCCAGGGAGTGCTTTGGAATGGGGTACCGCTCCAAATTTTCGATAGCAGAAACATCTCCTCCCTGAATCCCAACAAGCTCCACAAATTTCCGGTACGCCCTGCCACTCGTGATCGATTCTTTGCTCAGTGCAATCCCTTCCCCAAGCGTTCCGGCCTTTTTCCCGAGCATGAGCATGGCACCGGCAAGCACGTGGGTGACTTCCATGAGGTCAGCGGAGTGGTCGTTGAATCCTGCTGACCCCTTCAGGCATTCGACCGATTCGACGACTTCCAGCCAATTCCCGATCGTCGAGCCAAGCGGTTGTTCCATGCTCGTAATGAACCCGACCGTCTCCTTGCCGAAGCGATTCCCGATACCGACGAGCGTAATGGCAAGCTGCAGCGCCTTTTCATACGACTGCATGAACGCACCGCGACCCATCTTAACGTCGAGAACCAATGCATCATTTCCACCGGCGAGCTTCTTGCTCATGATGCTGCCCGCAATAAGCGGAATGCACTCGACCGTCGCTGTTACATCGCGCAGCGCATACATCTTCTTGTCGGCGGGGGCGATCTCTTTCGTTTGGCCGATCATCACCAGGCCGATCTCGTTGATGATTCTTTTGTATTCAGCGATCGAAAAGTCAGTTCGAAAGCCCGGTATGGATTCGAGCTTGTCGAGAGTCCCTCCGGTGTGGCCGAGTCCCCTCCCGGAGATCATCGGTACGGAAACGCCGCACGACGCGACGATGGGCGCGAGGATGAGCGAGACTTTATCCCCCACGCCGCCGGTCGAATGTTTGTCGACTTTGACGCCCGGGACATCCGATAGGTCGACGACTTCGCCGGAGTGAAGCATCAGTTCCGTGAAGGTCAGCGTCTCGTCATCGCTCATGCCGCGAAAATAGCACGCCATGAGAAAAGCAGACATCTGGTAGTCGGGTATCTTCCCGTCGACGTAGCCGGAGATGAGGAAACGGAACTCCTCTTCCGTGAGAGGATATCCTGCGCGCTTTTTCCGGATGAGCTCGACGACGTTCACGGATGGTGATTGGTTAACTGGATAATTGGCTAATTTGAGATTTGAGTTTTTCAATCTTCAATCGAAAATCGGCAATAGTCAATCATCTTAGCCTTCCACCTTCACTGTAAACTCTCTGCCGCATTTGTTGCACTTGTATTCGATCGTCACCCAATTGTTCCTCTCATAGTAGCTCAGTTCCGCAAGCTCGCCGCCGCAGGATTGCACCATGCAGCGTTTCAGGTCAAGACGATAGTTCCGATCCCTTGGGTAGTTATCGAGTTGTTCTTGTGTCATCGACGTGTCGCGAGAGATCGCTCGGCTAAAAGAATCCCGCAGATCGTTTTGCTGTCGGTAATCTTGCCGCGCTGAATCATCCCAATGGCCTGTTGAAACGGCATGCGTTCAACAGTCAGACCTAATTCACCTTCCTCAAGCCGCTGACCGGTCGGGGATTTCTTCAAATCCCGTGCGAGATAAATATGGAGCAGCTCGTTGCAGAACCCCGGCGTCGTGTAGATCGCGGTAAGCTTCGTGAGTTCGTTCGCGGTATAGCCGGTTTCCTCTTCAAGCTCTCGTGCTGCACAGACCATTGGATCTTCACCCGGGCCGAGCTTTCCGGCAGGGAGTTCCAAGAGGAATTGCTTTATCGGATAACGGAACTGTCGCACAAGCAAGAGAGAACCGTCGTCAAGAACAGGAACAGCGACGGCGCCGCCCGGATGGTCGGCAATTTCACGAACCGCACGGTTGCCGGACGCATATTCAATCTCATCCACGATGAGATTGAATACTTTACCGTCGTGCTTTCTTTCGCTTTTGAGAACCTTGAAGTCGGACATTCGTGGGGTTGACGAGATGAACCACGCGTTGCGGAAAAGGGATTTCAATTCCTTCTTCGAGGAACGCACTGTACACCTGCTCGCGTAAGGATGTTTCGACGAGGAACTTTCTTCGGTAGTTCGAAGTCCGGGCGACAAGCCGGAGATTCACGGAAGAATCTGCCAGCGCCACGGTGAACACTTCAGGGATAGGCTCCGCCAGCACGTCGGGGTGCTGTTTCGCAAGCGACGTCATGATGAGTTTCGCCCGGTCTAGCTCGGTTCCGTACGCGACACCGACCTCTACCACGACGCGGATAACCTGCTCAGGATACGAGTAGTTGACGATCCTGCCCTTGATGAGATCGGCGTTGGGGCTCACAATCAGATTATTGTCAAAGTCGAGGATTTTTGTGCTCCGGATGCCGATTTCATAGACATCGCCGGTTTCGCCGGAGGGGAGCTGAATGCGGTCGCCCACGCGGAACGGTCGGTCGAGCATGATCACAAAGCCGGCGATCATGTTGGCCAGCGTCTCCTGTGCTGCCAGCGCGATTGCCAGCGAGCCGACCCCGAGCGAAACCACGAGACTGCTGACATCCTGTTCAAAATGATGCAGGACGATGATCATGCCGATGAGCCCGATGATGATGTTGACGACGCGATTGATGAGGGGGAGAAGCGCGTCGTCCCACTTCGAGGAGGTGCGACGGGCGTGAGCCTCCATCGCATGCTTGATGCTCGAATCGGCAATGCGTATGACGACCACGGTAACGACAAAGACGAAGGAGACAAAGATAATTCCCTTCGCATAGCCGAGAAGCTGACGGGCGGTGACGTCGACCTCGGTCGTTGCCTTGGCGATTTCCTCCGCGGCAAGGTAGACGCCCGCAACAACGGCAATCCATTTGATGCGGTCAAGAACAATATCGAGAATGACATCATCCAGCTCATTTGCAGTTTTCCGGGCAATCCTTTTCCCGACCGCCGTGAGAAAAAGCTTTATGATCCAGCCGAGCAGCACCGTACCGAGAAACAGGATTGCAGCGATGACAAGATGGTACAGCAGGTCGTTGCCGAGATATTGTCGAAGAGTCTGTTCGAGCGTTTGCATGAGAGGGTTTGTCATGATCAATAGTTGCCCCTGCTTCCGGGTTTGACCAGTTCGATGCCTTGCTGACAGAGCGGGCATTCCGACGGCTGGTAGGTCACGACATCAAGCTGGAGAACGGAGAAATATTTGGAGTCGAATTTGATCTTGCCGTTGCTGCGGTCGACGATGTAGCCCACGCCCGCAAGCCGCGCCTTGGCTTGCTTCACCAGCTCGACAACTTCAAAGACCGAGCCTCCGGTGGTCACAACGTCTTCCACGATCAGCGTACGTTCTCCAGGCCGGAGTTCGAATCCCCGCCGGAGCTCCATCGTGCCGTCTTTGCGCTCTGCAAACATCGTCCGCGTCCGCATCATCCGTCCCACTTCCGTCCCGACGACAACGCCGCCGATGGCCGGGGAGATGACGACCTCTACGTCGCTGTATCCGAAGTGCCGGGCGATCTCGCCGGCAAACAGGTGAAGATATTTGGGATATTGCAGGACACGTGCGCACTGAAAGTACTGCGGGCTGTGCAGGCCTGAGGTGAGCTGAAAGTGGCCTTCGAGGAGGGCCTTTGTTTCGCGAAAGATTTCGAGGACTTGGTCTTTGGGGAGTTTCGATACGCTCGGCATGGTGATCAAGGTGAAAGGCTGAGTTTCTTAGAATTTGTCAGTCCGTACAACTCCGACGTCGGAAACATACAGGATCATCGCGTAGTTGTCATAGTACGTTTTGACACAATGGGCGATTATAGTGTCGGCAACAGTATTGTTGCAGATGATTTCGATTTGAATGTTGCGTCCTTGCTCCCAGTCTCCCGACCGAACACCGCGCGAGCCTTTTCCACGGGCATCCACAATAGTGTATCCTTTTGCCCCGAGCCGCTCAAGGTCTTCGACGAGTAAGCGTTCAAGAACCGCTTCGGTAATGATGGTTAACAGTTTCTGGTTTTGCATTGCCAGACCTCAGTGAAGCAGAGTTGCCATCCAATAGTAGAGGGGAATGCCGAGAATAAGATTAAAGGGAAAAGTAATTCCGAGTGCTGCCGTCAAGTATAACGTCGGGTTTGCTTCCGGAACTGCAATCCGCATCGCTGCCGGTGCAGCGATATAGGAAGCACTCGCAGCAAGCGTTGCCAGTATTGTCGTTCCGCCAACCGACAGTCCAGTGCCCCAACCCGTCAGCGCGCCAAGTATCCCCGCGAGGATAGGCATCCCGATACCGAACATCGTGAGAAACGCTCCGACTCGTTTGAGATCACTCAACCGGTGTGATGCTACCACTCCCATCTCCAGCAGAAAAAATGCTAAAGCTCCTTTGAACAAATCAAAGAAGACCAGCTTTACGGGAACGATTCCCTCGGGTCCAAGGGCATAGCCAACGATCAGTCCTGCAAACAAAAGGTAGATACTTTTTCCGAAAAAGACCTCATGGAACAACTTCTCGTACGAGGTCGGACCTTTGGCTGCTCGCAGTCGCGCGATGAGGATTCCGACAGCAATCGCAGGGATCTCCAGTAATACCAACAAAACGGTTGAGTATGCTTCATAGAACACTCCGAGCCTGTCCAAAAACGTAAGCACTACAGCGTAGGTGACTGCGCTGACTGAGCCATAATGGGCTGCAATAGCGGCTGCATCGGGCCTGCTGAGCTTCCCGAGCCGACGAAGGATGGGATAGGCGATTACGGGGATCGTCAGCCCGAGCATGATCGATCCGACTGCCGGGGTGATGATGTCGCTCAAACTTGTTGTCGCGAGTTGAACGCCCCCCTTCAGGCCGATGGCGAGAAGGAGATAGATGCTGAGAATTTCGTAAACCGCTTCAGGTAGTCGAAGCTCGCTCCGAAGAATGCCGGCGAAAATTCCGACTAAGAAAAAAAGAACAGTGGGATCTAAAAGATTTTCAATCATGAGGGGACCGGTGCTGGTACGAACGTACGTGGAGCCGCTCGCATGTGCGGATAAAGATAGAAAAAATATCGCGAGGATACCACAAGAAAGGTCTGCTACAAATCCAGCGCATCTTGCATTTCGCCGCGCGCATGGAAGTCGCCTTGCTCAACGGCAACCTGAACGCCACGGGTGAAAACCTCCCTGGCGTCATCGCGGCGCTCAAGTTTTTGGAACGCGTAGCCAAGTTGTTGATACGCGGGGACATACGTGGGATCGATCCGAATGAGGTCCTGCAGCATCGAAACGGCGAGCTCAGTTTCTCCTCGGCCGGCATGTTCTAACGCCAGCGCATAGCGTGTGAAGGAATCGGTCGGGTCTTTGGCGAGGAATTCCTTCAGCTTCGCGATCCGCTCGTCGCTCATAGCTCGTCGATCTGTTTGGCCAAATTGAAATCGTTGTCCGTCAGCCCACCAGCGCTGTGTGTCGAAAGGGTAAGTGTAACCGAATTCCAGCGGATATCGATATCGGGGTGGTGGTCCATTTTCTCGGCCAGGAGCGCAACAGAATTAACAAAGCCCATCGCGTGTACAAAGTCCTTGAGCTTCACCGTTGTTCTAATCTCGTTCCCGGCCTTCGTCCAATCCTTTAATTCCTTCATCCGCCGTCCGATTTGTTCCTCGGTAAGAACTGTTCGCCCCATACGATCTCCTCCTAAAGCATCACGGGTTGCTTTGCGACAAGTTTCTCATACTCGCTGCGCAGGATAATGTGCTTTGAATCGATTGCTCGGTCAATCGCCAGGATACCGTTGACGTGGTCGATCTCGTGCTGCAGTAGTTCGGATAACGCCCCCTCGGCTTTGAGTTTCTTGCGTTGGCCATCTTCGCTGACAAAAGAAACTTCAATCGTATAATTCCTCACGACTCTTGCTAAAATATCCGGGAACGAAAAGCAGTCGTCCCAGAGCATGAATTTCTGCCGGCTTCGCTTGGTGATCTTCGGGTTGATGAGTGCTCCGTGATATTCAAAATCGATGTAGATGATCTGCTTCGTCGAGCCGATTTGCGGTGCTGCTATGCCGCGGCCGAAGCCTTGACGGGCGCGGAAATCAAACAACGTGTCACATAAGTGACCGATTGTTGTCTGAATTTCTCCTGCATTGACGTTGCTCACCAGCGAGCAGCGTTCTCGAAGGATTGGATTGCCGAGGAGAAGAATTTCTTTGACGGCCATGTGATATTACGTCATGTCGAGCGCAGCCAAACATCCCATACGTTCATGCTCAAAACAACCTATGATGGTTGAGATTCTTCATCCCGCCTCGCCGGACTCAGAATGACAGAGCTCGTGCGCAATATACAGAAAGAGTATTGGCGTGTCAAACGTTATGCAACAAAACCGGCGACTCTTTGCACTCTTCCCAACCTCTGCCCCAAAAACCGCTCCCCGATTTCTGTAAACTTGTAGGGCAGATCGCTCACGAGAAATTTCAGATGCGGCTTCATCGTGCTTGTGTTCTTCAAGTCGCGTTCTTCGAGAAGTACCGCAACCGCCTCAGCCGTCGATTCTCCTGAGTCGATCAAGCCCACCTGATGATGGAACATCTTACCGATGGTCTCCTTCAACAGCGGATAATGTGTGCAGCCGAGGACCAGCGTATCGATTTTCTGCTGTGCGAGAGGGAAGAGATATTCCTTTGCGATGATTTCCGTCGCCTTATGCTCTGTCCAGCCCTCCTCAACCAACGGCACGAACAGGGGGCAGGCCTGACTGTAGACCTGAATGGCGGGGTCGATCTGGCGGACGGCGTTCGGATATGCGTTACTGGCAATAGTGCCGATGGTTCCGATCACCCCGACGCGTTTTTTTCGCGTGGCGTTTACAGCGGCTTCTGCACCGGGGATGATGACGCCAACGACGGGCATCTTCGCGCGTCTCTGCACAACGTCGAGCGCGACGGCCGAAACCGTGTTGCAGGCGATGACGATCATCTTCACGTCGTGTTCGAGCAGAACGTCGGTATCTTGCGCGGCATAGTCGCGAATAACCTGCGGAGACTTGGAGCCATAAGGTACGCGGGCGGTATCGCCGAAGTAGACGATATTTTCGTACGGGAGCCGCTGCAGCAAAGCACGGACAACCGTAAGACCGCCGATGCCTGAATCAAACACGCCGATAGACCGAGCGTTGCTCACGGGGCCTCACTTCACCACTAATTCCGACTTCGCAAGTTGTAGAACCGTGGAAAGCAATTCAGCCTTCACGTACTCGCGTCGTTCCGCATCCTCCAGTTTGCTGCCGGTAAGATCGGTAACGTAGAACGAGTCCACAATGCCGTCGGCGCGTGTGGCGATTTTCGCGAACGCGATGTTCAAGCCAAGCTGGGACATTTTGCCCGTCACTCTGTAGAGAAATCCGAGCGTGTCGAAGGCGAAGACATCGATGATCGTGTAGCGCGGGTGGTCTTCAAACTCGATATCCACGCGCACGTTGGGGTTGACCTGCCTGGTCCGGCGTTTCCACTTCATCCGGTGGCGGTGGAGGAGGTGCTCGATATCTACCAGCCCGCGCAACGCGACCCCCAACTCTTGCCGGATCTTTTCGCACTGTCGCTCGCTCAACGCACACTTCGAGATGGCGTCCACCACGCGAAACTTGTCGATGATGATGCCGTCGCTGCGCGTAAAGATGTTCGCGTCGAGAATGTTGGCGTCGTTGGCCGTCAACACGCCGCAGAACTTCGACAGTGCGAAGGGGGCGTCCTGTGCGATAATCGTTGCCTCGGTGAAATCTTTTTGGTGTTTGAAGATCGTTGAGGTCGGTTCACGCGCTCGAATCAGTTCAATGTGCTGAGCAATCTCTTCCGCCTCGAACGCTGAAAGATACGCCGTGCTCTCGATGGCGTCGAGATGACTGCGCGCTTCCTCCGGCACAGCAGTGTCCGTCAGTTTCGCCATGATCGATTCTCTTGCCTCCTCGCGTTTCTGTCGTGCAGTCTCGTGAAATTGCTCAGACGTGAGCCTGCCGCTGAGAACGTCCCGTGTCTTCTTGTACAGTTCGGTCAGTAACATTCCCTTCCAATCCGTCCAGACATTTTTGTTCACCGCACTGAGGTCGGCATAGGTCAGCACGTAGAGATAGTCGAGCTGTGCGGCATGGTGAAACTTCGCGGCAAAATCCAGAATTGTCTGCGGATCGCTTAGGTTCCGGCGAAACGCGACCTGTTCCATCAACAAGTGATGCCGGATCAGGAACAGCACATCGTCGAGAATGTCGTCAGCACCGAATCGATGAAGGAGGGTGTTCGCAATCTTGACGCCTTCAACTTCGTGGTCGCCGACTCTCATCGGCTTGGCAATGTCGTGCAGCAAGCAGGCGAAATACAACGTGTCTCGTCGTGGCAGGCTGCGGAACGCTTCGCCAAAAGGCGAAGGAGAATCGGACAATCCCTCGGCGTTGGCAATCACCATCAGCGTATGTTCGTCAGCCGTGTAGTAGTGGTAGACGTTGTGCTGGAAGAACGCCACCAACGGTTCCCATTCGGGAATCAACCGGCCGAGGATGCCAAGGTCGTTCAGTCGTTGCAAGACACGCCCGAGACCTTTGTTTGCCGCAAACAATCGGCGGAAGAGTTGAGCCTCTTCTTTTGATCGAATGGGGCGAAGCGAACGCAGTCCTCGCTGCAATCGGTCTTCAAATGCAGGCGAAAACCGGGCGCCGTGCTCAACGCAGAGCGCCGCGGCCTCGAGAACATTTTTCGTTGAAAGCGCGACACGTTGGAGAGGCTCAAGAGTACGGTCGCGTAGACGATAGTGAGGATGAACCGGTCGACTCGATGTACGCCGCTTCGAAGCAAGAAATTTTTCCTCTGCCCACGCGGTCACGCGTTCCGTCAGTCGCGCAATGGAACGCGCGGCGATGTAGTAATCCTGCATGAATCGCTCAACGTTCCGGTAGTGGAGTGCCTCGGCGACCCGACGCTGGGAAAGGAATTCCAGCGTGTCGTGCAGGCCCTTTGCTTGATGATGCATCTCGTTGCGGGTTCGCAGCAAAAACTCCAATCCCCGCTTCGCCTGCGAAAGCAAGCGCGTGTCAAAATGCCTTTTCATCAAGGAAGAGCTCAACAAGGCCGACAAGGCAGTGGTTCGCTGAGGATTCGGTGGAGCGACGGAGAGCAGCCCCGTTCCACGCATCAGCCAGAGGACCGTCTGGAGGTCGCGCAGACCGCCGGCGCTGTTCTTGGTGTTCGGCTCGAGGAGCTTGGTCGAATTTCCATATTTCTGATGCCGCAACTCAACAGCGGTCAGCAGTTGCTGGACGTATGCTCGCTTGTCGGATCGCTTGATCCTTGTCGCGATTGACTTACGGTACTGGGCATAGACCGATCGGCCACCGCAGAGGAAGCGAGAGTCGAGCATCGACATCCAGGAATCGAAGTCCGATCCTGCCATTTCGAGACATTCCTCGATGGTGCGGAAACTGTGCCCAACTTCGAGCCCGAAGTCTAGCAGGGCGTGCAGGAGTTCTTTGACCACAGGGGAACTGGACTCCTTCTCTTGTTTGCCCATGACGAGAAACATGAGGTCTGTGTCGGACGCGAAGTTTAGCTCCATCCGTCCGTACCCGCCGAGCGCAACGACGGCGAGAAGTTTTTTGTTTCCATTGTCGGTGGAGGCGTATAGTGTCTGAACGAGCCTGTCGAGTCGGCGAGTCAAAGCAAGTGCAGAGGCAACACCTGCCGCGCCGCGCCGATGCTTGTGAAGAATGGAATCGAGGCTCTGCGTGAATTGTCGTTTCAGAAAAGTTACATCAGGCATAGAGTTCTTCGAGGGAAACGACTTCTAACGCTGAGAATGTAGCGAGAAAGTGAAGGGAATACAAGGAGGGGGTTACAACGATATGTCACGATGGTAGAGTGTGAGCAACTG
>CAYJSZ010000047.1:0-17928 GCA_964372545.1 uncultured Ignavibacteriaceae bacterium | reverse complement strand
TGAATTGATTTTATCTAATGCAATTGTTGCAGTGGTGATGTTGCTAATTGGCATCGTATCGTTCTTCATCTTCTTAAATGAACCAAATTCAAAAAACAAACCTGTTTTTTTGAATTTTGTTTTCTTTATTGCCAGTTCGGTGATCTCTTTTCTCACGATTTTTGTTGGGGTAGCTTTTTTGCAAAATGAAACTTATGCAAGTTTTTATTTTTATCAGTACTCTATCGCAGCTTCATTCTTTCTTCTCGCTTTTTCCCTCGTTTACGTAGTTTTTGACTCTCTCTTCAACGATTTCAAAACTTACAAGAAATACCTGTTGACATTCATCGTTGTTGGGGGGACGTTTGTGTATTATTATCATCCTATTCTGGAAAACTCCAAATATCTTTATACTGCTCAAGACATTGTTGATTTCAGGGCGGTTCGGTCTTCGGTTGAAAAGTTGAAAGAATCCGGAAAGGAACAGGTCACACACGGAGAGATTGCCGAGGTTACTAAACTTACTGCATGGGATGGTGGTAAACAAGTCGGTACGCTTTTTGAAGAACAAAAGATTCGCCGTGTTGCAGAGCTATTACCATACCTTGAGGGGGACAACGTCTTTATTTTACTTCTCAAGCCCTTGTACTTAGACGTGATTTACATGAACGTTCTGAGCGTTGTCTTCATTTTTTTGTTCTTTGGCTATCAGTACAAGAATGATCCTCCACAAGGGGCGTACATCGAGAAGATTATCTTCCTTTTCTTGCCATATTGCTCGCTTGAAATTCTTCACCATTATAGCTACATTAAGTCTGTTGAATACACGACATTTGTTGATGTCCAACAGATTGGCCAGTACCTAACGCTTGCAAATCTGGTTTTTTTGTTGATATTCTTTAGCTTGCGATTGCGTTTTATTACAAGCGTCAAGGGCGAATTTTATGAACGAGAACTGGTTTCTGATTCTCAACATATTAGTCGTTGGCGTGACGGGTTTGATAGTCTTGTTGTTCGTCATTTTCTTAACCCGGAAACGTTTCATGGAAGGTTTTTTACACCGCGCGCGCCAAGAGAAAGAACCTAACTTTGTGCAGCGCCTTGCACTGAAACTTCTAGGCGATAAATAGTATTGGAATCCTGAGGACATCATAATATGGAACGAGAGATCATAGGTAAAAGTAAAGCTGTTGAAAATATCCGGAAGCAAATCTCCTCTTTGGCAAAAAGCAAAAGAGATGTTCTTATCGTCGGCGAATCCGGAGTGGGAAAGGGCGCCGTGTCGAAAAGTGTCCACGCTGCGCAGTACGACAGCAATGGCAGCGAAGAACATCCGTTCATTTCTCTCAATGCCGCAGTGGTCGATGACAAAGAGCTCGAGACGATACTCGTCGGGTTCGAAAAAGGCGTGCGCGGAATGCCCCCAACCACCAAGCGCGGTCTTTTCGAGCTTGCCGATGGCGGTACGGCATTGATCGAAGAAGTCGACGAAACGAGCTTCCGCAATCAGAAAACCATTCTGAACTTTCTCAATACGCGGAAGACTGTCCGCTTAGGCGGCAGCGAACCGCATCTCTCCAGCGCCCGTGTCATCCTGACGATGAAAGATTCTCCTGAGACAGTTGTTGAAAACGACAAATTGTTGATCGACCTTGCCGCCAAACTCAAGGAATTTGAGAGAGTTTCTATCCCTTCGTTACGCGAGCGGCCTGAGGACATTCCGCTGCTCGTCAAGCACTTCGTCGGCCAGATTTGCAAAGAACTCGGCATCAAGGATGTAGCTCTCGACATCAATGCAATCGATGTTCTGGTACGACATGCCTGGAGGGAGAATATTCGCGAGCTGAAGGCTGTTATCGACAAATCGGTTCTCTTTTCAAACGGCGGAAAGTTTGTTTTACCGCCGGAGCTTGTGGACGAAAAGACAGAGGTCGTGAAGATGATCAACAACGTTGTTGCAGGTCAGGAGTTTATTCTCGATAAGTCGCTGGATCTGATAGAAAAGGGTATCATCGAGCGTGCGTTGCATCGTCTTGCCTTTAATCAGTCCAGAACGGCAGGCTTTTTAGGGATGACCGAACAAACGCTGCGGTACAAGCTGAAACGACTCGGCATTCCCAGCGCCCGGCAACGTCAATAAGAGACCGTCTTTAAGTTCTGTTAGTTTGCCAGTCAACCCTGTAGTATGCTGCAGGGTTGATTTCTTTTGCCTCAAGACCACCGCCTTCTTTAAACCATAGACCATCTGCTATTGCTTACTGTCAAGAAGATGAAGTTACGCAGGGTAACAAAGGGGTTAGCTTTGCTTTTGGGCCACCGAGACCAAAAACTGTGTACGACATTTCTTCTCCATTCTTGGTACGATGTGCATACAAGGAACGTCGTGACGTGAGTATCTACCTAAAAATCTTTCTCACCTGGCTTGTTCTTGACGGAATTCTTCTCGTTTGCACTCTTATGCTTCCACATAATGAGGTCGATTTTGTTCGTGCGATGCTTCAAGCTGTTGACTTGTTGCTTGTTGTGTTGTGCTTCTATCTAATTCGAAACGAGGTCAATGGAAGAAACAAAGCAATATTTGTTAATCTTTGTATACTGTTTTCGTACATGGCGGTGAATTATTCCTTGAGCAGTCTAGTTCAGAAGGCATTCTTTGTGGATGAGGCGTACGCTTTTTTTTATTATATTCAATATGCCTTAGCCTTTTACTTCTTCATAGTATTGTTTGTTGTTGCATATGGCGTCCTGGAAGTTGTAATTCAGCGAATGAAAGTCTATCAGAGATATCTCATGACGCTCCTTGTCGCCGGAATTCCCTTCCTGTATCTCTATCATCCTGTGTTTCTGAATGCTAAGTATTTGTACACAACTTCTGACATCCTTGATTTTAAGGCCATAGACAGGACTATTATGGAGTGGAAAGAAAAAGATGATATGTATCCAGCTATCAACCAAATTGCTGCCGTTGTTTATCTACCGAGTCTTGAAGGAACTCAAACTCTTGAACAAAAACGTCGCCGCGTGGCAGAGATTCTTCCATACACAGAAGATAAAAACTACATTATGCTACTTTATAAGCCATTAGATTTGAATGCAGTCTATATGAGTGGGCTTTGCGTAATCCTGCTCCTTGCTATGTTGGGCTATCTATATTGGAACGATTATCCGAGAAGCGCCTTCATTGAAAGAATTCTTCTAGTCTTCTTGCCTTATTGTGCTTTCGAAGTCCTTCATCTTTATTCCTTTTTTCTCACTGTGGAATTGGAAACGTATGTCAAGATTCACCTTGTTGGCGCTATCCTTACGCGCTGTGTAGAGGTGGTCTTCTTGATCTTATTCGTTGCTCGACTGAATTTTATTACTAGTCCTGTTGGGAAATACTATGAACGAAAGCTTCTTGAGGATCCACTTCACGTCGGACGATGGCGAGATGTTTTCGATAAATATGTTATCCGGCACATTCTGAATTCCAAAAAGTTTCGGGGACGATTGTTTTCAGTCCCCAACAACACGCATACACAACTGTTTGACTGAAAGAACAAGCAATGGCAATCATCGGTAACAGTAAGGCAGTTCACCGTGTTCACACCTCCATCAAGAAACTTTCACGCTCTCGAAAAAACATCGTCATTATTGGAGAATCGGGTGTGGGGAAGGGAGTCGTGGCAGAGTCCATCCACGAGAGAAGCAAGGATGCCACAAAACCCCTTGTTCAAGTTAGTCTTTCGGCTCTTGATGAAGTAAGAGCAAAAGAAATGATCAAGGCGATCTGGGAAAGTCGCCAATTTCGAAATCCCATGGCTTCAGCTCATGGAGATTTCCGGTTGCCTGAGGGCACGACCATCGTGATTGAAGAGATCGAGAAATCAAGCCGTACTGTTCAAGAAGCCATGTGTGAGTTGCTGGAAAAAGCTAAGAAGCAAAGGCTGGGGTATCGATTTGTTTTTCTGCTGAGAAACGGTCTTCCTGACCTTTTTGATGAGAAGAAAATCCTGGATTGTCTTTTCACACACCTCAAGCAGTTTGAGAAGATCGAGATTCCACCTCTTCGCAAGCGGCGTGAAGATATTCCAGACCTGGTTGAGCACTTTATTCAAGAGACGGCACAGAAAATGGGAATCAGTGATCCGATTATTGATCCCAATACGCTCGATGTTCTTGTCCAGCAAGAATGGAAAGGGAATGTTCGAGAACTCAAAGAACGCATTTCGCAGAGTATTCTGACATCCACGGACCGACAGGAATTTCGTCTCCCGGAAGAGATGATCAGCGAGGAGTCGGAGCTTCAACGGGTGTTGGAAAAGATTGAAGCGGGTGTGGAGTTTGCGATCGATAACTCGATGCAGTTGATCGAGAGGAGAATTCTCGAACGAGTCCTTTCAAAGTTCAACTATAATCAGAGTCGCGCTGCACGTTTCTTGCACATTACAGAAGACACCCTCCGGTATAGGATGAAAAAGTTGGGCATATCCACAGTCAAGGGATAATAAAGCCTTTTGTTATGGATTTTCTTCGAGATTCCGTTAAAATACGGAGCACTCCGAAAAAACTCTTGACAACAATCTCAATAAGGATTATCATCTCCCATCCACCGTAGGAAGGAATATCCTTCCTTAGCATCGATCCCAGTATTAGGCTGTTGCACCGATGGAGTGCAAACCTGGTACTGGGATTTTTATTCTGAGGAACATTGACTAAGCCGGGCTTACCCAGACCGGGTTTGTCAAAGCAAAATGCGCTTTCTTATCGAAGGCTGTATCTGCCCTGGTGTAAAGCTCGGCGCGGACATAGAAAGCCTGTTCAACCTCCTGCTCCAGAACCCGATCCAGACCAAACGTGCCGATAGCCGGACGCTCATCGAGAACGAGTTCTTCCTCTGGACTTCCGATATATCCTTTGAATATTTTCACACCTTCAATCTCACCATAATCAACCGATGAGCGTGCAGAGAAAAAGAGCTTGACCTTCCTTGCGACGACTTCGGAGCCTATGACAGTACCTGCTTGATCCTTGGTAGTTCTGACATTGAGAACTGGCCCATCCGTTACTATTGCTCGTCCCGATTTGAGGCTCTTGAGAAGTGCGGTTTCGGATACTTTCTCTTCCAGAAACACCCCGGTCCGCACCCGACCAAAGAGTTGATTGTCATCTTCCTGAATCCGAAAAAACGGAATACCGATTTGCCGAAAGCGATTGAAATTGCCGTGGGCATCATTTCCTCCATACGCATAGAGTCGCCTTCCCGACAAAAGCCATTTGATCCACTCGGCATATCCTTCTTGATAGCCTTCGTCGCGGGCTCCGTTGGCGAATTGAATGCCCTGCAGACGGTCCTCGATCAAATCCTCATGTGCCCATTGTCCGCGTCCTAACAATACTCTCTGCAGAAACGGAACAGCTTCTCGCGGATGAGCCGCAATCGCGACAACGGTTTCATCGTTGTTGACGAGGATGTCCTGTGCGCTTAGCTCGCTGCGCGTATAAAGCCACCGTTCTGCGCTGTCTCCAGCTCCGGGGATGAACTTCTTGTTACCTAACAAGAGAAGATGCACGTTCTTTCCCGCACTGTTTCGACAGGACACCTCTTCTCCTCTGATGACGGCAAAGTTGTTCTCGGCCCGATTTATTTCATTTACAGTGTGCTGAAGGAAATGCCACTTTGGAAGCGAAGGGTCATTCAGCAGGTAGTTGTCGATTCGGTCGTCCAAGTCGTACGAATGATCCGTCACGCAGAAAAAGGAGAGGCCCATGCTTTTACAGAGCTCGACCGCAGCCTCCAGCGGCGATCCGAATTCAACCTGGTCGTCTGTGTAGGTGGAATGCGTATGACAGTCTCCTAAACAAAGTCTTTCAAAGCGTGGCAGCGGCTCACGGGCAACGTACACTCGCAAGCGTTTATGCGAGGATGTCTTGTGATTGTCGTTATGGTAGCTCTTCCGCTTTCCGTTCACTTCAATCTCAAATGTGACATCGATTTCGACCCACCCCGAGACCTGAGGAAGGTCGAGATGAAAAACACGCCAGCAGTAGTGTTCCTGCAGAGTCAACAATGTCGCGAGTAGCTCCCGGTCGAGAATGACGTTGTTTCCGTGGATTACTTTCGCATGAATCGATAGAAGCTTACACGGATAACGGTGAGCATCCTTCGCAAGAATAAGCAGAGGAATAGGTTGGTGTGGCTCGACGAGGTGAGGTGCGTCCGCGATGAGTTCCGGTTCAGGTTTCTTGAGATAACTGAAGAAGTACCGGAAACGATAGTGTGTTTCGGCATAGAGCAGGAATGGCAAAAGCCAGTGAGTAAACGAAAGGTCAGTCAATACACTCGCCATTGTTCAACCAACTCAACACGCAAAGAAGTGATACTGAGAAACGACTGGAGCGTAAAAGCACAGACACCACACGCGTGAATTTCTTTATACAGACTTGGAAAACACTGTCTTTGACAGTGGTTACGAGAAATTGCCTTTGCCGTTCTGGCGGGCCATTCCGCCCACGTTGGGGTATGAAAATGGTCGATTGTTGATCTCTCATGAACACAACGTAATGGTTAAAAGTACTTTTTGGACAGCCTCAAAATTTCTCCCCCTGTTGTAGGGGGAGTTTCCCGCCACGAGACGGGACGAGGGGGTCATGAACCAGAAGCCACTGCCTTTGGCGGGGATCGTTTATTTTATGACCGCACTGTCTCGTTGGATGAAACGCATTCTCCAATCGCAAATCGAAAATGGAAAGATTTTTGCTGAAAAGAAACGACAATTTCTGTCATTGAATCTGCTACAATCATCCTCTATATTACTTTCAACTCAATAGACATTGTCACTAAGACACCCCGCCCGACCGCTGACCAGCCCGACAAGCGTTCTGGCGGGCGCAGTCAGGCGGGCAGGGAAGGCACAAAGAACAATGAAGAATTCAGAAGAACAACCTGATTCACCCTCGGGTCCTTGCCCGCCCGCCTGATCATGTCCGGACGATATCACGTCGGTCGGGCGGGGAGACTTCATGGTTGCGCTTCTCAGGAATCTTCCGTCGCGAACTTTGTTCGGGACGAGAATGTTCGTCACACCGTTAGGCGTGACGGCACCGATTATCAAGCGTCCCGCCGAAGGCGGGATGGAAGGCGGGACAACAATTCAATCCTTGTGCAAGGTCATTCAATAAGAAAGAACCACGATGGGTGCATTGGTTATTGGCATCGCCGGCGGGACCGGATCGGGAAAGACGTCGGTCACCAACAAGATTCTTGAATGTCTCGACCCCCGGCACGTCCTCGTCATACAGCACGACTCCTATTACAAGGACCTCACCGCCCACGGCGGTCTTTCTCCTGCACAAATCAATTTTGACCATCCGGATTCGCTCGAAACTGAGCTTCTCATCGGGCACCTGCGAGAACTGAGGGAGGGGAAAGCAGTTGAGCAGCCGCTTTACAATTTCACAACGCACCGCCGGATGAAAGAGTCTAACCGCCTGGAACCGACGGACATCATCATCGTTGAAGGGATTCTCATATTCGTCGACAAAGAGCTTCGTGATTTGATGGATATCAAGATTTTCATCGATACGGATGCAGATGAGCGACTCATCAGAAGGATCCGGCGCGACATTATCGAGCGAGGCCGGTCGATCGATTCCATCATGCAACAGTACACGACGACCGTGAAGCCGATGCATCTTGAATTTGTGGAACCGAGCAAACACTGGGCGGATATCATTATTCCGCGCGGTGTCGAAAACAGCGTCGCGATAGACATGGTGGTAACAAAGATAAGATCTCTTCTCCGCGCCCAGCAAGTGCAGTCGTATCAGAGAAACTCGTAACGAGCGGGGGGAAGGATTTCTTGACTCTCCTTCGAAAAATCGGTATCTTTTTTTGGGCTTTCAATCGACCATCTGAGGCAATAATTACTTGAGAAAGCATCAGCGACGTCATACAATCCATCCACCCTCCGCAGTCTCCGATAAGTTTCAAGCCACGTACCGAAAAACCATTCTTCCCGGCGGAATCCGCGTTGTTTCGGAGGAAATACCTCATGTACGCTCGGTTTCCATCGGTGTGTGGATTGATGTAGGCTCACGGGATGAAACTGAACCGACCAACGGCATCTCGCACCTGATCGAGCACATGGTTTTCAAGGGTACTGCGAACCGGTCTGTTCGGGAAATTGCCCGCAGCATTGAATCGGTAGGGGGGTATCTCAATGCATTCACCAGCAAAGAACACACCTGCTATTATGCGCGAGTTCTGGACGAGCACACGCCATTGGCCCTCGACGTTATTTCTGACCTGATTCTGCACCCGCTCTTTCCGGAAAAGGAATTAGAGAAGGAACGGGGGGTGATCATCGAAGAACTGAAGAATGCGGAAGATGATCCGGATGATATCATTCATGACAATTTCGAGAAGGCCATTTTTGGCTCTCATCCGTTAGGCTTTGCGGTTATCGGCACTGAGAAGAACCTTCGAACATTGTCCCGCAACGATTTGCTGCGTTATCATCGGCAGCACTATGTGGGGCAGAAGATGGTGGTGGCAGCTGCGGGAAATATTCGCCACGAGAATCTTCTCGACCTTGTCAAAGAATACTTCGACGAAACTCCAGCAAAGACCCTCTCGAACGGGGACAGGCGCATGAAGCCGCAGTTACGGCAAACAGACAGGATCGAAATCAGCAAGCCGATCCAGCAGGCTCATGTGTGTCTCGGTAGGCCGACATTCGGTATCAAAAACAAACTCCGTTTTCCCTTAATGACACTCAACACGTTATTGGGCGACGGAATGAGCTCCCGGCTCTACCAGAACATACGCGAGAAGTACGGGTTTGCATATTCAGTCTATAGCTATGCCAACTTGATGAGTGACGCCGGTACATTTGCTGCCTATATCGGCACGGACAAATCGCATATCGATGCATCCATCGATTTGATTCTCAAGGAACTAACCAAGCTGAAGAACAAGCATGTCGGCAACGCAGAGTTGCTCCGGACAAAGGCTCAGCTCAAGGGAAGTATGATGTTGAGCCTCGAAAGCATGCCGAGCCGTATGATGCGACTCGGCAGCTCAGAACTGTACTTTGGCGAACTGATGTCGCTGGATTCTATCGTCAGAGAGATCGATGCCGTCTCCTCTGAGCAACTACATGATTTGACAAACGGGATTTTTGATGTAAACAAGTTTTCTTTCGTTGTTTTCAATCCAATGGGAAAAGGGGTTGCAGAACCGAACGAATTGCCAGGTAACGCGGCCGCCGGATCTCGTTGACCTCCACCAGCCGAGTGAAGAGCTATGGGCACTAAGAAAATAGATGAGTTGGTCGAAGAAGTAGGTGACAGAGTGTCGATTTCGCACCGCGCGCAAACGATGCAGGCCTCTCCAATCCGTAAGCTTGCGGCGATTGCAGAGGGTCGAAAGAAGCAAGGGATAAAGGTCTACCATTTGAATATCGGTCAGCCGGATCTGCCGACGCCGCCCGATGTGTTCACGACGATTCGAGAATTGAATCTCACAACGCTTGCCTACGCGCCCTCGAATGGATTGCCGCAAGCGATAACAGCATGGAAAGAATATCTCGCCTATAATGGAATTCATTTCGAAAGCGAAGAGATTCTTGTCACCGCCGGTGGGTCAGAGGCAATCATTTTTGCGATGTGCTCGGTGTGTGATGCGGGGGATGAGATCATCGTATTCGAGCCATTCTATACGAATTACAACGGCTTCGCGAGCATCGCAAATGTGAAGCTTCGACCGGTCTCTCTTTCTATTAAGACGGGATTTCATCTTCCGACCTACGAAGAGATCGAACGCCAGATTACATCCCGTACAAAGGCGATCCTTATTTGTAATCCGAACAACCCCACAGGTACTATCTATTCTCGCGATGAGCTACAACGGCTGGTTACTCTTTGCCAACGTCATCATTTGTTTTTCTTGTCTGACGAAGTATATCGTGAGTTTGCCTATGACGCCCAGGCCATTAGCGTTATGGACTTTCCGGAGATAAGAGACCGTTCGATTCTGCTGGATAGCAGTTCGAAGCGATTCAATGTTTGTGGAGCTCGGATTGGAGCATTAGCAAGTCATAACGCGGAAGTTATGCAATCAGCCCTTCGATTTGGCATGGCCAGGCTTTCCGTTGCGAGCATCGAGCAATTGGCGCTGGTTCCGTTGCTGAATTCTCCAGGGCAATACACCAGGCCGTTCGTGGAAGAATTCCAGCGGAGACGCGATACAGTGTATGAAGGTCTGAAACAAATCCCCGGAGTCACATTCTACAAACCAGAGGGCGCATTTTATATTATTATCGGGCTTCCCGTGGAAGATGCTGACGATTTTTCGCGGTGGCTCATCGAAGAATTTGAAGACAACAAGGAAACAGTCCTTCTCGCGCCGGCAAACGGATTCTATGCGACTCCCAACAAAGGGAAGAATGAAGTTCGTCTCGCGTTCATGCTGAAAGACGAAGATCTCACAAGGTCACTCGAAATCTTACGCCGCGCACTCGATCAATACAAGAAACGGCCTTAATTCCCTCGTATGGCAAAGATAACGATAGACGGAAAAGAATACGATGTTGACCCAAAGCTGACGGTCATTCAAGCCGCAACGCAAACCGGCATTGAAATACCCCATTTCTGCTGGCACCCCAAACTCTCGGTGGCGGGTAATTGTAGGATGTGTCTTGTCGAAATCGAGAAAATGCCGAAGCTCGCAATTGCGTGCGCAACTCAGGTTGCCGATGGCATGGTGGTCAGGACGAAGAGTGATCGTGTTATCAATGCTCGCGAAGCCGTGATGGAGTTTCTCCTCATCAACCATCCGCTCGATTGTCCTATTTGCGATGAAGCGGGGGAGTGTAAGCTCCAAGATTACGCCTATAAATACAGCGTCGGTAATAGTCGATTTGAGGAAGATAAAGTACACAAGCCTAAGCGGGTGGAACTTGGTCCGCATGTCCTGCTCGACGTTGAGCGGTGCATTATGTGCTCCCGCTGTATTCGCTTCTCGGATGAAATCGCCAGGCAGCCCGTCCTAACGTTTACGCAACGAGGCGACTACGTTGTGTTAACGACATTCCCAGAGACTCAGCTTGATAATCCTTATTCAATGAACGTGATCGAGCTATGCCCTGTCGGTGCACTGACGAGCCGGGATTTCCGCTTTAAGTCGCGAGTATGGGAGATGTCCTCGACCGAGAGTGTTTGTGTGGGATGCGCCCGGGGATGTAACATCAATATCTGGGCGAGGAACAACGAGATCCTACGCCTTACTGCGCGACAGAATGAGGAGGTCAATTCCTACTGGATGTGTGATTTCGGACGCCTTGAAACTTTTAAGTTTGTTAATAGCGGAAAGCGACTCGATGGTCCAATGGTGCGAAAAGAGGGGACCTTGTCATCGGTGAGTTGGGATGATGCGATTACCGAGACTGCGTCGCAGCTCAGACGGTTCAAGAAGAGTGAGATAGCCGGCATCGGCTCTGCCTTCGCAACCAATGAGGATAATTACGTCTTTCAACGACTAATGAAGGATGTCATTGGAACGAAGTATTTAGATGTCGCCGAGCATTCCCAAGAAGGGGTGGAAGATGACATCTTGATTCGGTCTGATAGGACTCCCAATATGGTCGGTGCGAGAGAGGTTGGAATGAGAGCCGACGGTGAATCTGATCTTAAGAGCATTATCAAAGGAATCACGGAGGGAACAATCAAGGCTCTGTACGTTTTGGAAGATACTATTGCGGGAATTCCAGCACTGGCTGCTGTCCTTCCGAACCTTCAGTTGTTGATCGTCCACTCATCGATCGAGAACGAGACCACGGGCCGGGCTGATATCGTCCTTTCCTGTTCCACGTATGCGGAAAAGCACGGCACGTTCACAAATTTTCAGGGACGAGTACAGCGAATCCGTCCGGCCGTCGCTACGGTTGAGCAAGACCGGGCTTTAGATGGTTTTACCATGAGCCGTTGGGATAAATTCGCATCCCACAACGATCGATGGGGAAATGGGGACAAGCGTGATGCCCGGCCGTCATGGAAGATCCTGACTGCAATAGCAGTCGCCATGGGTGGTAAGATGAAGTACAATACGGCAGAGGAAGTGTTTCGGGAAATCGCCGGCCGTATTCCTGCATTCAAAGGATTAAGCTACCAGAGCATAGGAACTCGAGGGTCGATGACTACGGCTGTGAGGCATTCTGTCGAGTCCGCTAAAGTCCCTGTTTAGACGCGTGAGCATGAATATTTGGATAGACATAATAAAGATTGCATTGGTGGTTGGGACCATGCTGACATTCGTTACAGTGTTAATCTGGATTGAACGTCGTTTCAGTGCGTTCATACAGGATCGCGTCGGGCCGAATCGTGTCGGGCCGTTTGGGCTTCTACAGTCCATGGCCGACGTGGTAAAGCTTCTGATGAAAGAGGATATCGTTCCGAAGAGTGCTAATAAGCCTATCCACGACCTTGCGCCTATCATCACTATCGGAGTGGCCTTTAGCACGTTTGCGATCATACCGTTTGGATCGCAGATCGAGCTTTTTGGACACGATATCAAACTTCTCATCGCAGATGTAAACGTCGGCATTCTGTATCTTCTGGCAATCACATCGCTTGGTGTTTACGGCATAACGCTCGCGGGCTGGTCATCCAACAATAAGTACTCCCTGCTTGGCGGCTTGCGTTCTTCTGCACAGCTCATCAGTTATGAAATCTCAATGGGACTTTCGATCATCGGTGTACTGATGATAGCTGGAACGTTACGCCTCGACCAGATCGTCGTTCTGCAAACGTCGTATATCGGCGGTTGGCTACCGGCATGGAATATCATCTACCAGCCAGTCGCATTCGTTACCTTTATGGTCGCATCGTTTGCCGAAACGAACCGACTGCCATTCGATCTCCCGGAAGCGGAGCCCGAGCTCGTTGGCGGATACCACACGGAGTATTCAGGTCTGAAATTTGGCTTGTTCTTCCTGGCAGAATATGCCAACATGATTACTTCAAGTGCAGTAATTACCACATTGTTTCTGGGGGGCTGGCACTTCCCCTACATAGAGAATCTTGGCCTGTCTCCACTCTGGATTAGCATGCTTCATATCCTGGCGTTTTGCAGCAAGGTCATGCTGGTTCTTCTGTTCTTCATCGTGATCAGATGGACAATCCCGCGTTTCCGTTATGACCAACTGATGAATTTGGGCTGGAAGGTGATGCTCCCATTGTCGTTGGCCAATGTCCTCGTCACAGGATTGATAATTCTTGCGCTTCAGTAATCAGGAGAGATTGGAATGGCAGCTTCTCGAAAGATTATTCGGAAGAAAGATTTAGGATTCTGGCAGCAGTTTTACCTCCCCGAAATACTTAAGGGCATTCGCTTAACCCTTTCTCACGTATTGAGGAAAAAGGCAACTTATAACTATCCGGATGAGCGCTTTCAACCTCCGTCCTCATTTCGAGGCAGGCCAGTCCTCGTGGAAGAAAACGGAGTGGAGCGCTGCGTCGCTTGCGGACTCTGCTCTCGGGTCTGTCCCGCCCTTGCCATCGAAGTCCAGGCATCTGAAACAACGCTTGAGAAGGAGCGCTACCCGATCAAGTTTGAAATAAACATGGTGCGATGCATATTCTGCGGCTTCTGTGAAGAAGTGTGTCCTGAAGAAGCAATCGTTATGAGCCAAGAATACGAGCTTGTGTTCAACAACCAGAACGAAGCCGTTTTTGGCAAGGATAAGCTTGTTACTCCGATTGAGAAGCTCCATGACCGACTTGAGTTTCTTCACCAATTCCGTTGATTTCTAATTAGTTGCAGAGTTCTTCTTGTTGAAATAATACTCGAGTCTTTATTTAGTCCCAAAGCAATTCCACCATCCACTATTGGCGGCCAATGTTTTCTCAAGTACTCAGTGGTGCAACCTTTGGCGTCAACGCATATCTTGTCAAAGTCGAAACACACATAGAGAAGGCCCTTCATAAGTTCTTCATTGTCGGGTTACCGGACAGTGCCGTCAAAGAAAGCAGTGAAAGAGTACATGCTGCGGTTAAGAATTCCGGCTATTATTTTCCCAACCACCGAATTACCGTAAACCTGGCGCCCGCCGACATTCGCAAGGAGGGATCTGCGTTTGATTTGCCGATAGCGGTCGGAATCATAGCGGCAACAGGTCAGCTACAATCCTCACTACTCAATCAGTTCATCTTGTTGGGCGAGCTTTCTCTCGATGGTGTGCTCCGGCCTATCCGTGGGTCTCTCGTCGTGTCGATCGAAGCAAAGGCACAGGGTGTGAAGGGAGTTATCTTGCCGAAGGAGAACGCGCCAGAGGCAGCATTAGTTGAAGGAATCGACGTATTTCCAATGGAGTCACTGAAAGAAGTAGTCGACTTTTTCTCTGGGGAGTTCCAGATCCTACGTCCATTCCGCGTCAACCTTGGAAAGATTTTTTCAGACCACCAACATTATCCTTTGGACTTTTCGGATGTAAAAGGCCAGGAGACAGTTAAACGGTCCCTTGAAATCGCTGCGGCTGGTGGCCATAATGTTATCCTAATAGGCCCTCCAGGCTCAGGTAAAACCATGCTGGCAAAACGTCTCCCATCCATTTTGCCGACAATGTCGTTTGAAGAGGCTTTGGAAACGACTAAAATCCACTCAGTCGCTGGTCTGTTGCCGCCTCAAACAGCTTTAGTTTCTTCAAGACCTTTTCGATCACCGCATCACACGATTTCTGATTCAGCTTTGGTGGGCGGCGGGACTATTCCCCGACCTGGAGAAATTTCATTAGCACACCACGGTGTACTGTTTCTTGACGAGCTTCCTGAGTTTGCACGTAATGTCTTAGAAGTTCTTCGTCAACCGCTTGAAGACAGCAAAGTTACCATTAGTCGCTCAAAGATGTCCGTCGAGTATCCGGCAAATTTCATGCTGGTTTGTGCGATGAATCCATGCCCGTGCGGCAACTATGGCAACCCGAATCAAGAATGCAATTGCAGCCAGATGCAAATACAAAAATATGTCGGTAAGATTTCTGGCCCACTCTTGGATCGGATCGATATCCACGTCGAGGTTCCTGCTGTAAAGTACTCCGAGCTTGCATCAAAACGAACAGGCGAGAATTCGGAAGGGATTCGATCAAGGGTGATCCGGGCTCGAGAAGTACAGATCAAACGTTTTTTGGACCGGAGAGGTTTGTTCAGCAACGCAGATATGGAGTCTAAAGAGATCAAGGAGTTTTGCCAGATAGATGATGCGGGAGCAGAGTTGCTCAAGATGGCGATGCAGAAACTCGGCCTTTCAGCCCGTGCATATGACCGAATTCTGAAAGTCGCCCGGACAATTTCCGATTTAGCCAATAGCGATTCAATCAAGACTGAGCACCTGAGCGAAGCAATTCAGTATCGCAGTCTCGATAGAAGCTTCTATAATTCATAATTCCTCCCTCTCCAAAAAACTCTCCCTGTAGGGCGCATCCAACTTTCCATCCTCGAAAGTAAAACAGATGCAGTACACTTCGCCGTCCAAAAGAAACAAAAGCGATGTTCTGAGCGTGCTAACCACTTCTCGAGTACATTACTGGTGCCATTTCCCAAAATAAATATTGTGTTTTTGATAGCTACTACATTGTCGAAGTCTTACAACGCGGAGGCGCAGAGAATCTAAGAAATTTCAACTCAGCCTATACTCTGCGTTCTTTGGGTCTCTGCGTTGAGAAATACAATATTGTTTTCTGGAAACGGCACGAGAAGGTGAACGTGATTCACCAGTCGGGTGAAAAGAGTGGAAGATACCCTGTGCTGATTGGTAGGGGAGAAGAACACGCTGAGCCCTGAATTAGCAGCAGAGCCAATGAACTCGAAGGCGACGTCAGTCGCCTTTTTTGTTCGGTGAATTCTATCTTGAAACTCCAGGCATATTTACGTAGATTTGCGTATTGAAGATGAAACAACTCAGGAAGGGACGGATAGGTCGTGCATAGAATAACGCTAATTCCAGGCGACGGAATTGGGCCGAGTATTGCAAAAGCGGCACAAAAAATCATACAAGCGAGTGGCGTGAACGTGGAATGGGACGTTCAAGAAGCGGGGATGACGGCGATTGAAAAGTACAAGGACCCGCTTCCCCAACAAGTGCTCGATTCTATTTCGAACAACAAAGTAGCGCTTAAGGGACCGTTGACAACCCCGATTGGAACCGGTTTCCGCAGCATCAACGTGGCACTCCGAAAAGAGTTCGACCTCTTTATCAATCTTCGGCCTGCAAAATCGATGGAAGGCGTTCGGTCGCGATTTAATGGCGTAGACCTTGTGATTGTTCGAGAGAACACGGAAGAATTCTATGCCGGCATTGAACACTTCATCGATGCCCAGAAAAGCGCAGCAGAAACGATTGGTATTGTAACAAAATCTGGTTCGGAGCGCATCGTTCGCGCCGCTTTCGAGTACGCGAGAAAACACGGACGTAAGAAAGTTACCATCGTTCATAAGGCAAATATACTAAAATATACCGGCGGGATCTTTCTTGATGTCGGCAGAAAGGTTGCCCAAGAATTTTCCGACGTCGAATGCAACGACCGCATCGTCGACAACATGGCGATGCAGCTCGTGATGAACCCGCATCAGTTCGATGTCATCGTTACGACGAATTTGTTTGGAGACATTCTCTCGGATCTTTGTTCTGGCCTCGTAGGGGGTCTCGGTCTCGCTCCTGGCGCCAATATCGGCTATGATGTGGCCCTCTTCGAAGCGGTGCACGGAAGTGCACCGGATATCACCGGAAAGGACCTGGCTAACCCCTCTGCTCTTGCGTTAGCAGCTGCTATGATGCTGGATTATCTTGGAGAAATCGAAGCAGCAAGAAAAATCGAAAATGCAATTGCCGCAGTGATCAAGGAAGGGAAAAAAGTGACGCGGGATCTCAATCCTGATAGGCACGTCACAACGACCGAAATGACCGATGCGATCATCGAACAACTTGATATCCATTAACGGACAAGCATAATGCGCAAAGACACGCTGTCAAGAACTTACTGGGGCATTATTCTGGTCGCTATCGGCGGATTGTTCTTAGCCCGCAACCTTGGCTACATAGATTTTGTCTTCACCATGAGAAGATATTGGCCTGTCATTCTGATCATCTTTGGCCTGTTCGTCGTCATCAAAAGCATCAATCGAAAATAAACTTAGATCATGCAAATCGCTCATCTCGACTTAGATCACCCAATTGTGCTCGCCCCGATGGAGGATGTAACAGACCTTCCGTTTCGGGTCATCTGTAAACGTCTTGGCGCCGACGTCGTGTACACGGAGTTCGTGAATTCCGAGGGTCTTGTCCGGGATTCTTTGAAAGCCAAGCACAAAATACAGTTTTGGGAAGAGGAGCGTCCGTTCGGCATCCAGATTTATGGTGGTGAGGAATCTTCAATGGAGAGTGCCGCCCGAATTGTAGAAAGTGTTCAGCCCGATCTTATCGACATCAACTGCGGTTGCTGGGTAAAAGATGTCGCGCTACGCGGAGCCGGGGCCGGATTACTCCGCGACTTGCCCAAAATGGAGCGTGTGGTTTCCTCCGTAGTGAAGTCTGTTCAGCTTCCCGTGACTGTAAAAACACGACTCGGCTGGGATCATGACAGTATCCGTATTATTGACGTTGCAATGATGCTCGAGCAAATTGGAGTGAAGGCCCTTACGATTCATTGTCGCACTCGGGCACAAGGGCACAAAGGAGAGCCGGATTTCTCCTGGATCCAACAAGTTAAAGCGGCAGTTCGAATCCCTATCATCGTCAATGGCAGCATCGAACGACCGGAACAAGTGAAACAGATTTTCGCAGAGACCGGGTGCGATGGCGTGATGATTGGCCGCGGCGCGATTGATAACCCATGGATTTTCAGACAAGCAAAGCATTTTCTACAATTCGGTGAACTTCTTCCGCCGCCGACGCTTGAAGAGCGCTTAGAAATCTTG
>CAYJSZ010000046.1:0-17942 GCA_964372545.1 uncultured Ignavibacteriaceae bacterium | reverse complement strand
GTGGCTACATGACTCACAGTGCTTCTCCTTTCTGATAGATTAGCATCGAGAATAGCCGGTGTTCAAGATGAAAAAGTTCATTTGCCGACATACTTGAAGTCAACAGTTTTCTTGTCAGTAGCGCCGACCGTGACCTTCATTGTCTGGGTTCCGTACTTTTCTTGCCAAGCTTCGATGGTGTACTCACCAGCGGGAAGGCCTTTGATGCTGAAGTTCCCAGTATCATCGGTGACAGCATAAAATGGATGATTGAAAACGCCCATGTAAGCATTCATCCAGGGGTGAACCTCGCATTTGACCTTGAAGGTCTCCACTTTGTCAAACGTCTTTTTTAACTTCATCCCCTTCATCGGCATTGCTTGATTGAACTGCGAGTTCTGCTTCGAGAGCGAGTGAACGTTATGCAGCGTGGGATCGCTATTGAGCACCTCGAGCTCTTGGCCCAACATAATGCCCAGTACGTGCGGCTTATAGATGCAGCCGACCTGATCAAAAACAACCTTCTCCTTCGGGGCGTCGAACTTCTTGCCGCCAAGACCATCCTTGACATACACTAGAACATTCTTCAGTGTACTGTTCTTGTTCACCACAACTTCTTCCCCAAATACAGCTGCCGAATGTGCCCTGGCGCAGACTTTGTCTGCATCCATCCGTAAGCGCGCCGCAGCCGGAGCCTTGCCATCAAAGGCCACCTTGCCCGTCACATCTCCCGCGTTCAGCACCGACGTTACACTCAGCACCGCCACGCCAAAAAGAACCTTCTTCATCGTGTACTCCTTTGTTATGTAATGATTGAATAAAGCCTTCTCTTTTTTCAATTGCTGCCCGTCGCAACGCTACGACGATTTCTCCCCAGGCTCCAGACGTACGTCTTCAACGCCTTGATCTGCTCTTCCGCATTACCGTCAAAGACACTCACATCAGGACCTTTCCCCTCGAAAAAGTACGTTGGCATTCGGGTGCCTGGCTGGAGCTTCAGAGGATCGTGCAGCCAGTCAAGAATCCATTCAGGTTTTAGCCGAGAGCTGGCCATGGTTAGGTTCGGTGCTAGATCCGAGAAAGACTTTCCTTCGGGAATCGTGCCTGTATAGTGACAGCTTAAGCACTGATAGACTTCAAAGAGCTTTTTCCCAGGACCAAGATACTTCTCTTCAATGGGCGTAGCAGCATAGTCACGAATCTTTAAGTCTTGTTTCGACTGGCCAAGAAAATACTTGGTGATAATTGAAATCTCGTCATCCGTCAGGTTGAAGGTCGGCATCCGGATATCCAGCCACGGACGGATCGTCGACGGGTTCTGGAGAAATGAGTGCAGCCACGGCTCCTGAACCTTCGAGCCCTGACTCTCGAAAAGCTTCGGCGGACCCATCGCCTCTTCTTCATACTTGGTAAGAACATATCCCCCACGGTCCTCTATTTGATGGCATTGGATACAATTGTACCGCATGGTCAGCCGCCGCCCCGCCTCGATCTCCTGCTGGCGTTTGTCAAATACCTGCTGATACTGCGCAAGTGGAATCTCCTTTGTCATGCTGATCAGGAACATTCGAATGAGACGGATTTCCTCATCGTTAAAGGTGAAGACCGGCATGCGCTGGACAATCCTCTCGGTCTGGTAGAGCCGGGGATTCTTGAATTTTCCGTACACCCAACCCGCCCAGGAATGTTTCACCGAAACTGTACCGTCGCCGTTCTCCTGGTACTCGGCGGGTGCATCATGGGCAAGCTCGTGTGTGTTGCCGAAATCCATCTGCTCGTACTTCTTGCGGCCAAAGTCGGAGAGGTCGACGCTGACCTTTCCTTCGTTTTCCGTCCCTTTGATATCGTGGCAACCGAAGCAACCGTAATCGCGCACGAGCTTGTCGCCACGCTTGATCTTGTCTGGATTATTGAGGTCGAGCTTCACACCGTCGAACTGACGGTCATCTTTCAACGTGGTCAAGTACGCGACGATGTGGCGCGCTTCGTCATCTGTCAACCGCAAGCTTGGCATGCGTGTCTCAGGATTATAGTGCCGGGGATTTTTCACCCAATCGTACAGCCAATCCGGCGTCGTCTTGCTCCCCACACGGTTCAACTCCGGAGCCATATCATACGTCGTACCTCGTGTCTTCCGCACAGTTTCGTCTTCTCCCACAGCATGACATGCCATGCAGCCTACGCTCTCCACAAGCTTCTTCCCTGTTGCCGCATTTCCACCGGCAAACGAGCCTTTCGCGCGAGCGAGCTGGAAGTTCCCATTGTTCCCGAGATTGACCAAGAACGCCGTAACCGACTGAGCTTCTTCATCGGTAAGCTTGAAGTCGGGCATTCGCGTGTGGGCGTTATATTCCTTCGGATTCTTTACCCATCGGTAAATCCAATCGGGTTGGACTTTGGCATTCAGCGAATTGAGCGGCGGCCCAATCTTGGGTACATCCTCAAACCCTTTGATGTTATGGCAGCCGTTGCAACCGGAGTCAATGATGAGCTGCTTGGCTCTGGTAAACGGCGCGGCATACTTCAAGACCGATTCATTCCAATGGCAGGCATTACACGTTGCATACACGTCGTTGCCACGGAGAATGGGTGTTTCCCAGTAATGGTCTTCATCTCCGTGGGCAAAGCCCGCGGTCAGGGCTGGACCTTGACCGCGATGGCACGGTGTGCAGCCAAACTGTTCGGGGTTATGTTTCGCGAGTAACTCGGGTAACGGATGGTTCTTGTGCGGCTGCGGCGCATCTTCCATCATTGCATCTGCCCAGCCAGCGTGGCAGGTTTGACAACGGTCGATACGAGCTTTGATTTCCTGAAAAGGCGTCAACTCATAGTCGTTCAGCATCACCTGATGTACCGCTACTGGCATCCGGCGGGCACGTTCCAGTTTCATGGCGTACGCATTCGCCTGCGCATAGAGACTTGTTAACTCTGCCTGCCGACGATCGACTTCATCCTTCGTTTTGTTAATTGTCAGATCATATTCTGCAATCTTGGAGTTGATGGTTTCCATCTCTTTCGCATGCTTGCCAATATCGGCGTCATGCTTTGCGACCTCTTGCCGTGCCGCGGCGTCTTCCTTCCCGTCCAACATACTCTTTTGGTATCGATAATATGCTGCATCGGAGTGGCTACGCGCAAACCGCCACTCCCTCGTGGCAATGTCCAACTCTCTCAAGAGTTTGTTTTTCTCTTCGACTGCCTTTTTGTACTCCTCCGACTCCATTGCTACGAGTGCTTTTGCCAACCGTTCCTGCATGCCGGCGACCGTTGCGCTATCGATTTGAGCGAACGAAGCTTGTCGTAATGAATCGAGCTTTTCCACAAGGAGCTTTTGGTATTCCTCCTGATAGCTCTTCCAGGGCCGGCGCACCTTCACCTCATCCCACACTGCCCAGACCGTGCCGAGGAACAGAATCCCACTGAACATGAGATAGAGCCTGCTGTAGTTTCTGCTTTCGACGGGGATTTCAGTTTTATGCTCAGGCATCAGAATCTTCTGTGATAGTCAGTTGTTGAGAGATCAAGCACTTTGTCAGACGTTGAACCACGGCGTCACCCACACGTACTTTACGGGATTGATGCCGAACATCAAAGGCGCAAGCCGGAGAATGATTTTGACAATCAAGCCCACCATCGAAAGAAAGAGAAACGAGACGACCGCATACCGCGTGAGACCCAACCTCTTCATGAAATCAGCGTTTCGTTTTCGAAGCCAGTAAATCGGACCCATGGCATACAAGCCGCCGACGCACACGGCACCAAAGACAAACGCAACCGGGTTCAGAGAATTATCCGGGAATCGCGTGGGAATACCGAAATACTCTGAGAGATCGACATTCGTCAGCACTGCGACATAATGCGGGTCCCAACGTTCCCACGGCCAGAAGAAGTTCCAGCCGGGCCCACGGAGAAACGTTCCTAATCCGATCAACGAACACCAGAGAACGATGAAGCCGAAACAGAACGTCAGCACTGCGAACTTCCTTTCCTTAAACGTATAATAGCCGTTCCCTTTTTCGTTAATATCGATATAGGGGATTGCCATCAAGCCAACAATGATTAACGTTGGCAGCACAACGCCCGCAATCCACGGGTCAAAGTACACAAGCAATTCCTGCAGGCCAAGGAAGTACCACGGTGCTTTCGACGGGTTTGGGGTGAGCGCTCGGTTTGCGGGCTCCTCCAATGGTGCGTCAAGAGTAATGGACCAGATGACCATAATCGCCATGATGGCGATGGTCATGAGAAACTCAATGCGTACTAAATACGGCCAGACCTGGACCTTATCATCCATCGTTGCTTCGACCGGCGTTCCGAGTGCATCATTCCTTCTGGCTTTTACCCAATAGAGCCAGCTGAAGAACACAACCGAAATGAGCAGCATGACAATCGGAATGTTGTCCGGCTTGGAGAGGATTTCGAGAAATTGTCCCATACGATTATTGAGCTTACGAAAGATGCAAAGCCATCTCGCAGTGTGCGGTCAAGTTTTCTTTCCTGTTTCCGGTCCGGAGATACCACCGTCTTTCCGTACCCGCCAGAAGTGAACTGACATGAAGATCACAGCAATCAGGGGAAGAAAAATGCAGTGACCGACATAGAACCGAAGAAGCGTCGGCGGGCCAACTTCGGTTCCGCCAAGTAACACAAAGCGCACGTCATTATCGGGTCGCATGCCGAGTTCTGGACCCAACGGGCCTTCGTGACCGAGCAAGGGCGTTGCACGCGCCATGTTGGTGCCGACGGTGACTGCCCAAATCGAAAGCTGGTCCCATGGCAGGAGGTAACCCGAAAAACTGAGAAGCAACGTGAGCACCAAGAGGATAACACCCACCACCCAGTTGAATTGTCGTGGGGGTTTGTATGAGCCGGTCAAAAACACGCGGAACATGTGGAGCATGACTGTCAGAACCATCGCGTGCGCAGCCCATCGGTGCATGTTGCGGATCAACGGACCGAACGGCACATCGTTCATCAGGTACTTCATGTCCTCGTACGCGTATTGAGCCGTGGGCCGATAGTAGAACATAAGAATCACTCCTGTTATCGTCAGGATGAGGAAGAGCAGGAACGTGATTCCACCCATCCCCCACGTGTAGCTTATGTTGGTCGCGTGTCGAGGAACGCGAACAGGATGCAGATGTAAGAAGACGTTGTCAACGATCTGCAGTGCACGATTGCGCTGCGTATCTTGATACGAATGCCGGAAGATCGATTTATAAACTTCGGTTTTCTTGAGCTGCTCAAACATGAGCATTCTCCTTTAGCCGGTGTACTTCAAATACGAGCCGGGTTTGCCCCATTCGTTTTTCTCATAGAGAAACTTGACACTGCGGTCGATTGCAACTTGTCCGTCGTCCGCCAATCCGATAAACGCGCGTTCGAGCGGACGGGGTGCCGGACCTTCAAAGTTCACACCTGTCTTATAAAAACCACTGCCATGGCATGGGCATTTGAACTTATTATCACTGGGAAGCCAGCGAGGCGTACAGCCAAGATGTGTGCAAATCGAAATAAGGGCATAGAAACCTTCACGCTCTCGAATAATCCATACACGCTTCTCGTCCTTATATTTTTCGCTCACCTCGCCGATAGTGAAGTCTTGTGGTAAGCCTGCCTTGAACTTCATGGGCGGCTCGAAAAGGACTCGTGGGAACATGGAGCGCAATGCACCGACCGTCGAGACTATGATAAACCCGAAAAATCCCAGCCACCCGGCAAGTGTCAGGAGATTCCGTCGGCTGAGACGCCAAATTCCCGGATCGTCATCGGATGGACGATCTTGCTTCGGTTTACGAGGTAACGGTGTCGGTGAGATTTGCGCAGCAGCAGGTTTCGCCGGCGGTTGCGTGGCAGCACGAGCTGCGGCAGCAGCTTGGGGGTTCGTCAAATCATTCGTTACCTGATCTGCCATCGGGCTGTTTCCTTCCTTCGTGGAAATCAAAAACACTCGAACCGCTGCGCGTTAGGCGGCAATTCCAACTTCTTCTGCTCGTTTCACCATGTCGATCGTTTCCCACGGACAATACTTTGCGCAAAGCTTACAACCGATGCAAACTTCTTCGTCTACAACGACTATGCCGTTAACGCTGATATAGCCGTGCTCTTCGGGATGTTCAGGACCGGGAACTTTGTACAGACAATCAACGGGGCAAAATTCAATACAGACCTCGCAACCTGTGCATCCTTCAGGATGGACGATCGCCACCAGAGGTGACTTTTTCTTCTTCTTTGCTGCAGGCGCAGCAACTGGGGCCGCAGGACGAGGCGTTGGGGTTTGTGTCATTCCATGAATTAGGGTTCTCGGAAAAATCCTCCTCTCACTCTCCTCACAGCATCGAATATAGCAAAGGATCGCTCTTTTGTCAAGAACAAATCGGCTCTCAGTACACCGAATCTCACGCCTCTCTGTGTGGACTGACGGAAAGGAATAGGCTAACAACGAACTACCTTCTCGGTTGAGTTCTGAATGAACAGACTCTCACTATAGAATTTTTCATCGTCGAACGACGAAAGAGGTTTGTGAATTACCGTACCGTTGCCTTGCACGTCCGCGGTCTTAGTCGTATATTAGCACAGCATTTTTCATGAATTAATCGCCATCAGCACAATGCACTGGATCGATTATAACGAACTACCATCAGATAGCGCCGCCTTCTCGGCGCTCTTTCTTGATTACGTGACCGACTACACGAAGGTCCAGCAATACTATAGTGGGAATTTTCGCGACGATAGAGACTGGGAGCGATGCCTTGAAGAGGTTTCTCGCAGACCGATCAATCGCTCGGCCATCGCACACATTCTCAGCACGCAAAACCGGAACTTTCACTGCGGCGTCCGAACATTGGCCAACATCGACGCATTGATGAACGACAACACCGTCGCCATCGTCACTGGTCAGCAAGTCGGCCTCTTCACCGGCCCCCTCTACACCATCTACAAGACGCTAACGGTCTTGAAACTTGTTGAACAACTCAGCACGAAATTCTCCGACTATCATTTTGTCCCGGTCTTCTGGCTGGAAGGCGAAGACCACGACTATGAAGAGGTCAATTCGATTCAGCTCATCAACAACGCGAACGACCTCGTCAAACTGGAGTATCAATTGCACGGAAAGGCACCGGGGAAAAATTTTGGCGCAGTGGGAACGCTTGAGTTTGATGAAAACGTCGAGACGTTCTTCGCTACTGTCGACGCGTCTCTTATTCAGACGGAGTTCAAGCCAAAAGTTCTCTCACTCTTCAAAACCGCGTATCAAAAAGGGATGACCTTTAACCGCGCTTTCGTCCACCTGATGAACGATTTACTGGAAGACTCCGGACTTATTTTTCTCGACCCCAATGACCGGGAGGTAAAACAACTTGTCGCTCCAGTTTTTAAGAAGGATCTTGAAGAAACGCCCAAGCTCTGTCAGCTTGTGATCGACCAGAGTGCCGAGCTAGAAAAACATTACCATGCACAGATCAAACCGAAGCCCGTGAATCTTTTTCTTTTTCATGAAGGCGGTCGATATCTCTTGGAACCACGCGACGACGGATATACACTCAAAGGCACGCGGAAACATCTACCGAAGGAATACATTCAAGAGGTTCTCACCAATTCCACGCATCTTCTTAGCCCCAACGTTGTCCTTCGACCACTGTGCCAGGATACGCTCTTGCCGACGGCGGCATATGTTGCAGGCCCGTCTGAAATCGCTTATTTCGCCCAATTGAAACCGCTCTACCGGGAATTTGGAATTCCCCAGCCAATCATTTTCCCTCGGGCAAGCATGACCATCCTGGAGGAAAAGGTTGAAAAAGTTCTGACACGCTTCCAGATTGAACTCACCGATGTTTTCCGTGACATCGAGTTGATCAAACATCGGGTGGCGGAAGAGATTTCGGACGTCAAAGTTGACGACATGTTTGCAAGAACGATACAGGCGATCGACGTTTCGATGGGAACAATGCGGGAAGGGATTCAAACGATAGACCCAACACTCTTAGGTGCGCTTGATAACGCCAAAGGGAAGATGAGGGCAGCACTGGATGTCCTGAGGGAAAAAACTACGGCAGCGCAGAAACGGCGACACGAGGTTTCATTACGACAGATCGATAAGGCAGCAGTGTCTCTTTACCCACGTTCCAATTTTCAAGAGCGCGAGTTAAACATCATCTACTTCTTGAACAAGTACGGGCTTGAGTTTGTCAAGTGGTTGTACGGAGAGTTTTCGATCGACAAGTTTAAGCATCAGGTCATTCGGCTGTAACTGCTACTGCAGGTTCTTCAACGTTTCCCAGAATCCGGGGAAGGAAACACTCACGCACTCGGCATCCTGAATCACTGTTTCCCCCCTCGCTCTCAATCCGGCAGCTGCAAACGCCATTGCAATCCTGTGGTCGCCGAAGCTCTGGAGGACAGCGCCGCGCAATTCTGTTTTACCTTCAAACGCGAAGCCGTCGTCGTATTCCTCGACATCAAGGCCGAGTGCACGGAGATTCGTGACGACTGCCATGATGCGATCCGATTCTTTTGTCCGTAGTTCTTGAGCTCCTCTCACTGAAAACACCCCGGTTGCATATGCTGCAGCGACCGCGAGGATAGGAATCTCGTCAATCGTCGCTGCTACACGAGAACCGCTGAGCTCGAATCCCGTTCTAAGCTCTGACGTCGACACGTAGATGTCTCCCATCGGTTCTCCAGCGACCTCTCGCAGGTTCTGCCTCGTGACCTTCCCGCCCATTTGCCGGAACAGATCGATCACAGCGGTGCGCGTAGGATTCAGACCAACATTCTGAATGAGAAGCTCGGAGTGAGGAACGAGCAGGCCCGCTGCAATAAGGAATGATGCCGAAGAAATATCGCCGGGGATCACATACTCCTTAGGATCTATTCTCATTGCCCCCTGCACGTCCGCAATCCTCTTTCCGCCTTGATCGACAACCCTTAGACCGAGCATCCTTTCCGTGTGGTCACGTGTTGCCACAGATTCCATCACGTGTGTCGTTCCCTCCGCATACAGCCCAGCAAACAGGAGAGCAGACTTCACCTGCGCGCTGGGGAAGGGCATCTCGTATGAAATCGCCTGTAGCTTGTCGACGGGCGCTATTCGCAAAGGCGCTGTAAACCGTTCTGTGCCATGGATCCTTGCGCCCATCTGCGTGAGCGGTTCAATCACACGCTTCATCGGGCGACGCCGGAGCGAGTTGTCCCCGGAGATTTCGGAGGCAAATTTCTGGCCGGACAATATTCCAGCGAGCAATCGCATTGTAGTGCCCGAGTTTCCTGCATCCAAAACAGTCGAAGCTGCGGTCAATCCCCGCAGACCCTTCCCCTTTACTTGCACAACGTCAGATTGTTCTTCGATCTGCACTCCTAACGCGTGAAGGCAGTCTTGGGTACTAACCGGATCGGCAGCCCCTGAAAGCCCGCGGATCTGGCTTGTTCCATTGGCTAATGCGCCGATGAGTAACGCCCGGTGGGAGATGGACTTGTCGCCAGGAACGGTGAAAGTGCCGTGCAAGCCCTTTGAACTGGTAATACGCTGGATCATGCTCGCCTGTGGTTACCAACAAAAAATCCTCACACATGTTCTTTCGTCTCGCCAGTGTGAGGATTCGCTCAATTATTGTGCCCGCACTAATGGCGAGGCCGGGAATGGCCGTCGCGCCTCCTATCGCGATCATGGTGGTCACGCTTTGGTCGCGGCCGATTCATCTCTTCCTGCGCATTCTCGCCGCCGGGGAGCAGCGCCTTGCGGCTGAGATTCAAACGTCCTTCTTCATCGATCCTCATCAGTTTCACTTCGATGACATCCCCGAGTTTCACCAGATCCTCAACTTTAGCGACCCGGTTGACGTCAAGTTGCGAAATGTGTACAAGACCCTCTTTGCCCGGGAGAATCTCGACGAACGCTCCAAATTCCATGATTTTCTTCACCGTCGCTTGGTATACTTTGCCAACCTCCGGTGCTTCCGTCATGCGGCGAATGGCGGAAAGAGCTTTTTCTGCTGACTCTTTTTCCACTGCAGCGACCGTCACCGTGCCATCATCCTCGATATTAATCTCTGCACCGCTATCCTTCACCAACTGCCGGATATTCTTTCCACCGGGCCCTATCAGCGCTCCGATCATATCGACAGGAATCTTGATGGTCTCCAACCGTGGAGCATATTGGGAGATATCACCGCGCGGTTTGTCAATGATCGCGTTCATCGCACTCAGAATCTTCATACGACCTTCTTTTGCCTGAGCGAGAGCCTGTTCCATGATTGCAAAGGAAATCCCTTTGATCTTGATATCCATCTGGAAAGCCGAGATACCCCGGTCCGTTCCCGCAACCTTAAAATCCATGTCGCCGAGATGGTCTTCGTTGCCGAGGATGTCGCTTAAGATTGCCACCTGGTCTTGCTCTTTTACCAGCCCCATAGCTATGCCGGCGACAGCGCGCTGCAACGGAACTCCGGCGTCGAACAGAGAAAGGCTTCCCGCGCAGACGCTCGCCATCGAAGACGAGCCGTTGGATTCGAGGATGTCCGAGACAACTCGAATCGTGTACGGAAAATCTTTCTCCTCCGGTAACAGATTCTTGAGCGCGCGCTCAGCTAAATTCCCATGTCCGACCTCCCGCCTGCCAGGACCGAAAAGACGGCCGACTTCACCGACACTGAATGGCGGAAAGTTGTAATGCAGCATGAAACGTTTCGTCGTCTCCGGCAACAACCCGTCGATGAGCTGCTCGTCCAACTTCGTGCCTAGGGTCGTCGTTGTCAGGCTCTGCGTTTCGCCTCGGGTAAAAAGCGCCGAGCCGTGCGTTCGAGGCAAGACCCCCACCTCAATCGTAATTGGCCGGACGTCCGTCAATCCACGACCGTCAAGTCGTTTCTTCTCGTTGAGTATCGTCGAACGCATCGCGTCGTACTCGAGTTGATGGATGCTTTCATCGATGAGAAGTTCCTTCTCAGGATATTTCTCTGCGAGCGCCGAGTGAACATCTTCGTACACCTTCTTTGTTGCTTCTGACCTCTGTTCTTTCGTCATCACTGTGCGGCTCAACTCTTTGATGCGGTTGGCTGCGAGCGCCTCGACTTCGTTTTCGAGATCCGGTAGAACTTCCGACACTGCGATCTCCCGTTTCGGCTTATTCACGATCTTCGCAAGTTCATCCTGGGCCGCACAAAGAATCTTGATCGCTTCGTGACCGAACTTGAGCGCCGCAATCATATCTGTCTCAGGAATCTCGAGCGATTCGCCCTCGACCATAGCAATCGAATCTGCAGTCCCCGCGACAGTAACGTCCATATCGCTGCGCTCCAGCTCGTTGAAGGTAGGATTGATGAGAAACTGTCCGTCTACGCGACCAACACGCACCTCGGCTATCGGCCCGTCAAACGGCACATCGGAAACCATCAATGCCGCCGAGGCCGCACAGGCGCCGAGAATGTCGCCATCATGCTGAGTGTCCGAAGAGTACACGGTGACGAGTACCTGAGTCTCGTTCATGTACTTCTTCGGGAACATGGGGCGTATCGGCCTATCGATGAGGCGCGACGAGAGAATCTCTTTCTCGGTCGGCCGACCCTCGCGCTTGAAAAAACCACCCGGGATCTTGCCTGCGGCGGAGATCTTTTCGCGATACTCAACCTGCAAAGGAAAAAAATCTTTTCCTTCTTTCGCCTCCCGCGAGCTTACCACCGTTGCGAGCACCATGGTGTCTGCATACCGTACCATGACGGCGCCGTCGGCCTGCTTCGCAAGACGACCCGTTTCGAAGGAAAACGTTTTTCCTCCGAGTTCCACTTCTTTCGTTATCATACAAACATTCTTCTTTCTCGTTAACGACATGAACAAACAACTACGTCGGAACATCCGACGATAGCCGGAGCTTACTTTCTGATATCAAGCTCTTGAATGATTTTCCTGTAGCGGCTGATATCTTTCCGCATCAGGTATTCAAGAAGCCGGCGGCGTTTGCCGACGAGCTTTAATAATCCCAAGCGACCGTGGTGGTCTTTCTTGTTCGCCTCTAAGTGCGGCGAGAGGCTGTTGATGTGCGCCGTCAGGATCGCGATCTGCACTTCTGCAGTCCCAGTATCTTTCGGACCTTTGCCGTACTTCTGGACAAATTCCGTCTTTTGTTCCTTGCTAACAGGCATTGCTACTCCTTTTGAAATAGTGTTTAATGAAACATCGTTGAAAACTCCTGTTGGAGCCTGAGACTCTCCTCTTTGTCTTTGTTCATCTGCCGAACCAATTCCTCAGGCGTGTCGAATTTCATCTCATCCCGGAGCCTTTTGAGAAATTGAAGCTCGATGGACTTGCCATACAGGTCGTCGGTAAAATCCAGGATATTGACTTCCAACGTGCGCTGGCCATTCCGGTGAAACGTCGGCCGGATCCCGATACTCGCCATACCGGGGTAGACTGTTCCTTCGAACAGCACGCCAACAAAATAAATCCCATTCTTTGGTACAAGCTTCTTTGAAGTCGAAAGAACGATGTTCGCCGTTGGATAGCCGAGTTCCTTCCCGCGTCCGTCCCCCCGAACAACGGTCCCTCCGAGCGAATATGACCGCCCAAGCAAATCGTGGGCACGTTCAACGTTACCGTCGACCAGGTATTGACGGATTTTCGAGCTGCTGACAACATCGTTGTCCACCATAAAGGGCTTCACCGCGACGACTGAAAATCCAAACTCTTTTCCGAGTTTTACAAGCTCTTCGATGCTCCCTTCCCGGTCACGTCCGAAGTGATGGTCGTAGCCTTCGACGATCTCGCTCACGCCTATCCCGTCGATGAAATAGCGCAGATAAAAGTCGCGGAAACTCTGGCGCGAGAATTCGTATGTAAACGTCAGCACCAACAACAGATCAGGCCCAAGCCGTTGAAGAACGTGCTGCCGTTCTTCCATCGTGGTCAGTAATTGAACCGGCGATGTCCCGAGCACTTCGCGGGGATGAGGCTCGAACGTCACTACAACACTCCGTCCCCCGCGCGTTGTTGCCCCCCTCACAACTTCCCCAACAATTTCCCGGTGTCCCCGATGAACGCCGTCGAAGGTGCCGACAGTCACCACCGTGTTCTTATTGAACTCGATGTCGCTAAGCTTGTGGACGACTTTCATGAGCTCATCCCCCATTCGCCATCGACGCGCGACGGGTGTTTTCCAGTCGCTCAATGGTCATGGCATCGCTCACATGATAGGGCCCAATGCGAGTGCGACGCAGAGAACGAAGTGTCGCGCCACAACCTAATTTCACACCGGCGTCGTCGACGAGCGAACGGATGTACGTACCTTTCGAGCACACAATCCGAAAATCCGCAAACGGCGGATCGAACCGGAGAATCTCATATTCCCTCACCTCGATCTCCTTCGCCTCTCGTTCAACTGATCTTCCTCGACGGGCAAGCTTATAGAGAGGCCTCCCCCGGTGCTTCACGGCAGAGTACATAGGCGGGGTCTGAAACTGACGGCCGAGAAAACTTTTCACCACTTCTTCCACCTGCAGCCGGGAGACGTGCTCGTGTGGTCGACGCTCAAACACTTCTGTTTCGGAATCGTGACTTGGGGTCCGAACACCGAGCTCCAGCGTACCCAAATACTCTTTCTCCAGTCCAACAAACCGGTCTATCTCTTTCGTCATTTTCCCGGTGCACACAATCAGCAGACCCGACGCTTTCGGGTCGAGCGTTCCGGCATGACCGGCTTTCCTGAGCTGGAATGTCCACCGAATGCGTTTCACGACATCGAATGATGTCCAATCCAGAGGCTTATCGATCAAGAGAACTTCTCCATCCTGCACGGGATCAACCTTTTCCAGTCTCTCCATCGTTCCCGCCAGTCGGCTCATGGTGGATTTGGTTCAAGATTTTGTTGATGTTCATCGCCCGGTCAAGAGATTCATCAAGATAAAAGATGAGCGATGGCGTGAACTTCAGGCGAATGCTGTGCCCCAGCTCGGACCGGATAAATCCCTTCTCTTGTTCCAGCAATTCCATACTCCGCTCTTTTCGTTTGGCATCGCCAAAAATGCTGACATACACTTTTGCGATTTTCAGGTCAGGACTCACGCGGACTTCGGTAACCGTCATAAAGCCGTATTCATTCATGTCGAAATTCCGCTGGAAGATTTCTCCCAACTCGTGTTTGATCAGCGACGCAACTTTTTCCGTACGAACGGACATTGGAGTCAGAACTAGTGCCACTTCTCAAAAATAATCTTGTATCAAAAAGGCATCCCGCTTCTTCGAGCGGGACTCGTTTCCCATTGTACAATCCTAGTCACATCACAAGAGGACTTTTGGGAAACGGCATTAGAGCTTACGTTTCGTCTCGACTATTTTATACGATTCGATGATATCGCCGACTTTGACGTCGTTGAATCCCTCCAAACCGATCCCGCACTCAAACCCCTGGGCAACGTCACGAACATCTTCTTTGAAACGCTTGAGGGAGGCAATCTCACCTTCATAGGCCACGACACCGTCACGCACCAAGCGCACATTATTATTGCGAGCAATTGTTCCGTCTTTCACATAGCAACCCGCAATCGTGCCGACCTTGGGAATCTTGAACGTGTCTCGTACTTCAACCGTCGCGGTCACTTCCTCCGAAACTGTAGGAGCAAGCATGCCCTCCAGGGCAAGTCTGACATCGTTGATTGAATCATAAATAATGCTGTAGAGTCTAATTTCAACGTCTTCTTGCTCGGCGAGACGGCGCGCGTTGAGGTTTGGGCGGACATGGAAACCAATGATAATCGCTCGCGACGCCGCGGCAAGCAGCACGTCGGTTTCAGAAATCCCACCGACACCCTTATGAATGACATGTACTTTCACTTCCGCTGTGGAGAGCTTCATGAGCGCGTCGGAGAGTGCCTCGACAGAGCCGTCCACGTCACCCTTGACGACGATAGGCAAATCTTTGACCTGGCCCTCCTGGATTTGCTTCGAGAGATCATCGAGTGTCACCACGTGGCGCTGACGGAAGTCCTGCTCCCGCTTGAGCTGTTGCCGCCTTAGACTGATATCGCGCGCCTCACGTTCGCTCGGCAGCACGACGAAGGTATCACCCGCCTGGGGAATACCATCGAAGCCGATCACTTGGGCCGGCTGCGAGGGTCTGGCAGCTTCGACGCGGTTTTCTCGCTCGTCGAACATTGCGCGGACCCGACCACTCCAGATGCCGCTCACAAACGAGTCGCCGATTCTCAACGTGCCCTTCTGAACCAGAACAGTCGCCACAATCCCCTTGCCTTTGTCAAGTTGGGCTTCGATGACCACACCGCGAGCAAGTCGCTGGGCATTCGCTTTCAACGAAAGGACATCGGCTTCCAACAAGATTTTCTCAAGCAAAAGATCTATGTTTTTGCCCGTCCGCGCGGAAATCTCGACTGATTGGTACTTTCCACCCCACTCCTCGACGAGCACTCCTTTATCCGACAGTTGTTGACGGATACGGTCGGTGTTGGCATCCGGCTTGTCGATTTTGTTCATTGCAACAACAATCGGAACGCCTGCCGCTTGTGCATGGCTGATTGCTTCACTTGTTTGGGGCATAACGCTGTCGTCGGCCGCAACGACGAGAACGACGATGTCGGTTATCTGCGCTCCACGAGCGCGCATCGCGGTAAACGCTTCATGACCAGGAGTATCAAGGAACGTAATCTGCTTGCCGCCGTCGAGAGTCACTTCGTATGCGCCGATGTGCTGTGTAATACCGCCTGCCTCACCTGCCACAAGATTGGAGGTGCGAATGTAATCAAGGAGCGATGTTTTGCCGTGGTCAACATGACCCATGATCGTCACAACGGGTGGCCGAGCCTGGAGCGATGCCTCATTATCCTCCTGGTCCCCTAACGCTTCCGGTGCAAATTCTTCTTCGAAGTCAACCTGAAAGCCGAACTCATCCGCAACGACCGAAATCGTATCCTTGTCCAGTCGCTGGTTAATGGACGCCATGATGCCAAGCTCCATCGTCTTTTGGATCACTTCGGCGACCGAGACACGCATCATGTTGGCCAGCTCCCCCACAGTCACAAATTCTGTCACTCGGACGCGTGTCTTTTGTCGCTCGCGTTCTTCCAGCAACCGCTGTTCTTCTTCCTCCCGCTCCTTCTTCTTTCTCTTCCGGAACGCGGCCCGCTGGCTGACGGTAGATTCGTCCATTTCTGCCAGCGTCTCACGAATCGCCTTGTCGACCTCATCCTCCGTGATTTCTGCGAAGCGCAATTTTTTCTTTTTCCGACCTTTGAGTTTGAGCCCTTCATCCTCAACCTTGACGGCCTGGACTTTCCCCTTCTTCACCTCCTCACGGATTTTCTTCTTCTTCTTTTTCTTCTTCTTTTCATCCGCTTGTGCCGAGGTTTCTTCCGCCGTTGCAGCCTGCGCTTGAAGATCAATTTTACCTTTTATCGTCAAGCCGCGGGGGGTACGAGCTGCAACCTGTTCAAGTGGAGATTGGGGGCCTTTCTCGCGAGCTGCAACTCTTCTCGCGGGTTTCTCTTTTTCTTTGACGACAACGGGCGGCGCTGCATCTGCGGGCGGAAGCTCGACAGACGGCGTGGCAGTCTCGACGACTGACTTCGCCGCTTCTTCCGCAACAACAATTTCTTCCTCAACAGCGCGTTCGGGAACAAGTTCTGGCACCGACACGGGGATTTTCTTGGCCGCTGCCTCTTCCTGCGGCTCCTTCTTCTCTGTTTTCTCCGCAGGCTCCTTCTTTCTCGAAGTACGGAATTCCTGCACTTTACGTTGATGACGATCCGCAACGTCTTTCTCCTTCTTGAAATGAGACATGATGGTCCTCATCATGTCGTCGGAAAGCGAGGACATGTGGCTCTTCACATCGAAGCCTTTCTTTTTCAGAAAGTCGATGATCGTCTCACTGGAAAGATTAAGCTCTGTTGCGAGCTTGTAAATCTTGATTTTTTTCGCTGCTTCAGCCATTCAGAGAGTGCTTTCCCGGTCGAAGGTCTACGATTCTTTTTGTTCTTCCGCTGCTGGGGTTTGAGATTGCTCTACAGAGCCAGGAGTAACACTGTTCACTCCTTCTCCCGACGAAGCAGGAGTCTCAGCCTTTGCCCCCTGAACCTGTACTCCCGCGACAGCGGGCAACTCCTCATCAATTTCAGCCTCTTCAAGGCCTTTCTTCAGCATCACAACGGTCTCTTCAAGCTTCTCCGGATCGATGCCGATTGCGCTGATGATTTCCTCGCGTGGAGCGTCAATAATATCGCGGGCAGTTTCATAACCATCATCGAAGAATTTGTGGAACAAAAGATCGCCAAGCTCTTCGCGAAACTCCGAGAGATCCATATCGTACTCTTCCTCGCCGCCCTCCTTCACGAGCTGGATATCATATCCCGTGAGCTTCGACGCGAGGCGAACATTCTGTCCATTCTTCCCGATTGCGAGAGAGACCTGGTCGGCCATCACTGTCACGGCTGCTTTTTTCTGCTCGACATCGATCTGGACTTCTTTCAATTTCGCGGGTGACAGCGCCTTCGTGATAAACGCGACCGTATCGTCGGAATAGCTGATAACGTCGATGTTCTCGTTATTCAGCTCGCGGACGATAGCATGAATGCGAACACCCTTCATGCCGACGCAAGCGCCTACGGCGTCGATGCGGTCGTCGTGAGAAACGACGGCAACTTTTGCGCGATCGCCCGGCTCGCGTGCAATCCTCTTGATCTCTATGATGCCATCATAGATTTCAGGAATTTCGATTTCAAAAAGGCGCATGAGAAACTGTGGGTCCGTTCGTGAGACGATCACAATGGGGTTTCCACCCACTTTCCGAACTTCCTTCACTACCGCCCGGATCGTATCCCCTTTCTTATAGCGCTCCTTGTAAATCTGCTCGCTGCGAGGAAGAATGAGCTCATTCTTGTTGTGCATGACGAGTATTTCACCCTTGCCCTTACGAATCTGGTAAATCTCGCCCACGACGATCTCTCCCAATGAACTGCTGTACTCAT
>CAYJSZ010000045.1:17096-18076 GCA_964372545.1 uncultured Ignavibacteriaceae bacterium | reverse complement strand
CACCATCAGCAGTGCTGCGAGGACGAGCGCAGACAGTGTTAAGCCGGAAATTGGACTGTTCGACCCGCCCATCACTCCAACCAAGTATCCGCCGATCGCAGACATCAGGAAGGATGTCACGAGCATCACGAGGCCTGCAACAACGGCGCTCGTCAATTCATTGGTGAAGTAGTAATAAAGTCCGGTCATCGGCACAGCCATGGCGATGATGCCGAGAATAATCCACTTCATGGGGAGGTCGAGTTGGAGACGGGAACTCTTGGCGCGGTCTTCGTCTGAGAGTTTCATGTCCTTAAGCGCCTTGCGAAAACCGACGAGCAGCTCCGTCTTGAGATTCCAGAGCGTATAGACCGCCCCCACCAACATCGCGCCGACAGCAATCGGTCGCACCTGCCGCCGCCAGACTTCGTTGATGATGGTATTCCAATCGGCTCCTTGCGTCGCGAGGGTCTCGAGATTGCCGTTGAGAAAGAGTGCGATCGGCATCAACACAAGCCAGCCAAACACGCCGCCTGAAAAATTGATTGCAGCGAGTCGCGGACCAATAATGTAACCGACACCAAGCAACGCCGGCGATGCGAGCGGGGTTGAAAGAAAAACACCGCCACCATACGTTTGTGCGGCACCGAGCGTCTCGGTGGGACTTTGGTAGAACTGGATTTTGGATTTCGCAAACTGGAAAAATCCGCTCGTATTTTCCGCGATGATCTGCATGCCGCGAGCGTTCTTGAATAACTCGACGAGCGCGGCAACCCCGAGAGCGCCGAATACATACTTCGCTCCCGTTTCGCCTTTTTGCCCGGCTTTGACCATCTCTGCCGTAGCGACACTTTCCGGGTACGGAAGATAGGTCGCTTCCTCGACGAGCGGTTTGCGGAGGAAGATAATCAGCAGGACGCCGAGCACGCCGCCGACCAGCATGATCATGACGCTTTCCCAGTAGTCGAACGTCTCCCACGCGCCGACCATGAGAAAGGCCG
>CAYJSZ010000045.1:7987-17086 GCA_964372545.1 uncultured Ignavibacteriaceae bacterium | reverse complement strand
AGATAGCGCCGGCAACAAGAGCTTCTCCGACCGAAGCGGTGGTTCGAGCGATGTTTTCTTCAAGAATCGACCCGCGCATGAGTCGCAGCGCAGCCATCGCGACGACCGCTGCGGGAAATGTCGCTGAGACGGTCTGGCCTGCTTTCAGCCCGAGGTACGCGTTTGCCGCACCGAGGACGGCTGCCATGACAACGCCGAGAATGATCGCTTTCGGAGTGAATTCCTTGAGTGATGTTTCTTCGGGAACGTACGGTTTAACGGGAGTTGAGGTGTGTGTTGTTGTCGTAGGTTCGTGCACTGAGGGCCTTTTTTTGATTTTTTGCCCATCCCCTTCAGGGGGACGCGTGTTCTCGTCGCAGAGGGTCATGACCCCCTCTCTTAATCTCCCACTCTAGAGGGAGAACAATTATTTCAATCATCCCTTCCCAACAAAATAAGAGCGCGCATGAATTTGAAGCCCTCGACAAAATCGTTGGACTCAAATTGGATGGTCTTCGGATTGATTCGTTTTACTCCCGGCACTAACGCGGGTCCTTCCGCCTGCGAGCTGCGGAAATATGCCATTTCAAACTTGTATGGAGTGTTGAGTTTATAGATTCTCATCTCTTTACGCCTGTCGATCGCTACTTTCACTTGCTGACGGATCATCTCGTGCGCCTTCTGGAGCGGCATCGACTTCGCTGCCCGCTTTCCGATCCCTTCTTTTACCGGAACCGTCACAATCCTATCGCCAAGAATCTCTTTCGCCTGATCGCAGACAGCTTTGTCTCCTGCGATAAAAACGACCGGTACGTTGTAGTATCCGGCAATCAGCGAGTTCAACCCAAGCTCCGGCATCTCCACTCCATTTACCTTCACATAATAGACGGTGCCGCCAGACATCGTATGATCCAGCACGCCGTCGATTGTGCCCTCCCTCGGATGATAGCCGACAAACACCGCAGCGTCGAATGACGCGTCGATACCTTGCATCATGCTGAGCGGCTTGGGCGATCCGGTGATGAGCGTCGCGGCGGGATGTAGATCCGCCAGAATGAGATTCCGCATGTCGCCATGAGAATCGTTCACGACAATCTCTGTCGCCCCGGCATCCACCGCCCCCTGGATCGCAGCGTTCGCCTCGTCGGTCATCCACTTGCGGGCCATCTGATAATCGGAGCCACCGCGCCCAACCTGATCGCCGTGGACTAATCCCGTAATACCTTCCATATCCACCGAGATGAAGACTTTCAACTTCTGGCTGAATAACGAGAACGAACAAACAACCGTCAACGTCAGCGACACAAAGAGAATTTTTCTGAAGGTCATGGCGTCCTCCGTTCGCATTTAATTAAAAAAGAAATTGAATGTATACAAGTTGACCGGTCAATAAAGTGACGATAGATAGTGTACGATTCCTTCACGCCATCGACTGAAGTCGACGGCTGCAAAAGCGGTTAACTTGAGTTAATGTACTTCCTAAAAATCTCTGAGGAAATCGGAGCCTCTAAGTACTGGATTCTTCGAGAGTGACCGAATTGACGACTGAATCGCTCTTATGAATTCCTCTTTGGTCACGTCGAAATCCGGCAAGTCGCTTGATGCCCGGCGGTTATTGTAAAAAGAATTTCCGTCGATGACAAACTTTTTGGGCACGGCATGCAACGCTAAGGCACACTGATAGCAATAATAGTCGGGTGAATCGTAGCGAGGATTTTGGGCCGTTTTTGTCAGGATATTTGCTTTGAAATAGCCCGGCTCCCCTTCTTCCGACGCACGAGTGATCGCCGCTCCACAAGCGCCGGTATTGTAGATGACGTTCTTCTCGATTTTACCGGACGGCTTTCCTTTGTCTGCATCCCACAGTTGAATTCCCCACGTCACGATCTCCTCCACGATATTCTCCCGCACCGTTCCCTGCGCGTCGACAAACAGCCCGATGCCTTTCCAGTATCGCTTCACGAGATTTCTTTGAACCGTCGCCTTGCCGTTCCATGTAACGCCGATGGCGACACCTCGCCCGCCTCCAACTTTCTGCCCTGTCGCTTTGTCCATACCATCGACCACGTTATCCTCAATGATAGCTTCGGCATCCCGGTAGAGAGCAATGCCATCCCAGGAATTCCGGATTATTTCATTCCCGACAATCGTCATCTTCGAGTTCTCTCTTCCGCAAATCCCCATGATGCCGACGATAACTTTATTGACAACAGATGAATCTCCGATGTTGTCGTAGATTCTATTGTTGCGGACCAGGACCACACTATTCTTCACGACAATAGCCGCATCGGTCGCAGCGCCGGCAGTGTCCCTTTCTCCGCCGGTTATCGAGATATTCTCAATCTCTGCTTTCGTGCAGCCGTCGAAATACAACCCGTATCCCGCGTGGGTGTAAATCACCGCGGACCTCTCTACAGGCCCGATAATACGGACAAACTTGCCGCGCACGTGGAGGCCAACGGTCGCAGGCACCGGCGTATTGGGGTCTTGACAGTTCCCGCACGTCGGTTCGATGAAAGGAGTGGGCGTAAGGTGGTAAGCGCCCGGTTGTAATATGACTTCAACGGAATCAACAGGACGCGCAAAGAGCCGTTGAAGCTCCCGTGAAGTGGAAACAGAAAATCTGTGTTGAGCGTGGAGAGACGAATGAACAAGGAAAAGAATCGCGAGAGGCCAGATTACTCGGAAGGACTGATCCTTCAGACGCATTGGCTCCGCTAAACTACAGTCCCGCTTTACGGGATCCCGTACAACGGGACGGGGATGTCCCGCATCTCTGGATTCCGCTTCCAGAGCGGTGCCGTCACGCCTTTCGGCGTGACGAGCATTCTCCTCCCGAACTTCGTTCGGGACGGAAGGTTCTATGAAGCGGAACAAAAAGCGCACAGGCGTCATTATTTAGAAGAGGAAGAAGAAAATATCTTCGCAATCTCGTCGAGCCCGGTCTTGATGGAATGTCGGAGCGCATCGCCGAAAGAGTTCAGAATAATCAGCGCGTTCACGTTGGCGTCTAATTTCGCCGCGTTGGAAAGTCGATTCCACATCCCTTTGTTCACTTTGGATACGTCCTTGTAGCTATCGACGAGATTATCAAGATTCCAATCGGGAGTACCGCCTTTTTTCATCTCAAGATACTGCGACATAAGGTACATCGTCACCGAACGATAGACCGTCTCAATCGCTGATGCAAACGGCAGGTGGAACCGAACCATGGGACGCAATCTGTCGAGAATCGGGCAGTTGCTTGTCACCATGATAATGCCCATGATGGAGCTCAGACCTTTTTGCGCGGTGGTTTCTTTGACGTAACTCCGGTCCGGGGCTTCAACCACCACAAATGCATTGTCGGTGGAATGGTTGAGCTTGAATTCTTCGATCAGTGTCGCAAGGTTGACTGCGACGGGACAATATTGGACACTGTCTGCGAGAGGACAGTTTTCGCACTGGTGAAATTTGAGCTTCGTCCACTCCGGAAGATGCGGATTGGGGCTGGTGCGGAGCTCGAGCGTGCGGGGATCCAATAACAAATCAAACACTTTGACGGAACCGTCGTCAAACTGGAAGTTATACGAATAACGAATGAGTTCTTGTGAGGGAGAGTCTGACATGGTTCATGACTTCTACTTCGGGTGTCCGTCAAAATAGCACTTTTCATCTTCACCAGCTACAACTTAATTTGTGTGAAATGGTCTGAATGCAGGCGGGAATATTTCTTATCGATCGCAAAATCGTGAATTCCTCGGGGAGAAGCTCTCGCGTTTCGGTCGAAATGGCGGCAAGAAAGCAAAGCATCAAGACCCTTAACCGTCGGCGGCAGGGGGTTGTTCTGAAGCTGGAACAAGAGAGCGGACGGTTTGAAGAACCTCATCTACATCAAATGGCTTCGTAAAGAATGCAGCCGCCCCGAGCGATTTCGCTCTTGCGGCCCATATTGCATCGGCCGTTGCACTGATGAAGATAAACGGGATATCGTGCAGCTTCGACATGGTACGCATCTGTTCGAACATCGTCATTCCGTCCATCGCACCCATTTTGATGTCGGAAATAATAAGGTCTGGAGTGCCAACCCGGCAAAATTCAAGTGCTTCTTCCGCGCTGCGCATCTGTGTAACCTGATACCCCTCTTCACTCAGCACGACGTCGAGAATGTTAATCAGGTCTGCTTCGTCTTCAACAAGGAGAATCCTTTTCATGGTAATTCCGCCGATCTTGAAAGTTGTTGTATTTTCTTTTTCGCGCAAAGTACAACTCGCTACCCTTTCGCCTTATAACATCATCACCGGATTGCCGCGATACATGAATCATTTTTGCGCTAACATGTGCAATTGCCAGAGGTCGCGGTTAGTGAGACGGATGAACGGGTGCATCAAGAGTTTTCCGGTTTGACCGATACTTTTCTCGAGAAATTGCAGCTCATTGAGCTGCCCCGTCACCTCGGGATCGGGCGGCGGGTGGAATCCGGCGGAACGCATCAGCAGCAGCGCTTTCGCTTTGACGGACAATTCAAGATGTACACGCAAGTAGCACAGCATATCCGCGAGAACCTCACCACGGAATCGCGATTCGAGGGATTTAAGATAGGTGCCAATTTTCGCCGTCGAGACGCCGCCGCTCGTGATGAGGCTCAGCAGCTCGACGTCCGTATCCAACCCAACACCGAGCCACTCACGCGTGGATTGCTCACTTTGCTTGAACACTAAGAGAAGAACCGCTGGCAGAATAATGAGGACTACAATCGTCATGAATTCCGGCGGTAAGAAAAAGTGGTTGAAGAATGAATGGATCACCATTGCCACCAGAAGACCGGGAAGAAAAATCGAAAGATGTTCGGACGATTTGAGATCCGAGCGGTTCTTGGAGAGCACCGCAAAAATCGCCGTCGTTCCGCCGTGCATCACTGCCGTACCGAAGCCGCGTATGACCCAGACGAACAAATTCGCATGAGGCATGGAACGCAAATAGATGATGTTCTCTACAAGGGCAAAGCCCGCACCAACCGCGAAACCAAAAAGTGCCGCATCCACCATGAAGCCGACTTTCTTCGTTCGCATCAGATAGATCATGAAGAGCGCTTTCAACGTTTCCTCGACCACCGGCGCGACATACCGAGGATAGAGCCTGCCTGGCATCGGCAGCGCATCGACCAGAGCTGTGTTGATTGCTAGAGATGCAAGCGCGGAAAGTCCGCCGATACTGATGGCAATGATGATTGCACGGAGCTTGACTAACTTAAAACTATCAAGGACAACAAGTCCAGCGAGAAATATAAAGACGGGAAAAAGGCTCAGAGCGATTTGCGGAACGACTTGGAGAGAGAGGTCCACAGTCATTTGAGAATCTTCAGCGAAACCATGAACTCATCGGTTGACGGACGACCCTTCTCAAACGCGGCGGCATAGCCCACGGAAAAGGTAGACTCCATCGTGGAGAAGATCACGAGCTTGAAATCGAGCTGCGCGCCGGCATTCGTCGCCGTCCGTCGAACTTGACTGTTATCCATGTTGGTGGCGATGGCGCTCGAGAAGAGCATGAGCTGCGCCCAGTTGCTGTAGAACGGCAGAAATCCAAGACGACGAAACCGCAACGGCGGCAGTGTCCACTCGACAAGCAACTTGCCGTAGTTTGTTCCACCGATAGCGTTGAGGTCGACACCCGGAAAGCTGTAAAACTCCCGAAATCTTCGTGCGTCCTGAACATCGACCCAGTTATTGCCAAAGCCGCCAAAATAGAAATTTGCCAGCGGCTCTTTACGTTCGCCGAACGAATATCCCGCCGAACTCCGCAACCAGACGGAGGAGTGGTCCAGGGGCAACAGGATACCGTAATCGAAATTTGTCAGCACCCTTGAAAAGAGCTTTCCGTTCACGTAATTGTTGTAGGAAAGGAATTGCCACCGGATTCCCTTTTCGTCATCGACCGCGCCGATGGACTTCATGGGAAATTGATAATTCAGCCTGCCATTAAAGGAATAAAAATTGTCGAACGATGTCGTGATGTTTTGGAATTCTGGAAGACGTTCCAAGCCGCCGTACTTTGTCAGGGTGAGTGAATAGTCGAGGCTCTTTGGATCATCATATACGAGGAATTCTTTATATTGCACGCCGAGGGAATACCCCTTCCGACTTTTTTTCGTCGGACCAAAGAGATCATAAAAATCAGCACCATTATACGCGGCCTTAAAATCCCACCGCCAGTAATGATAGTTGAAGCTCACATGCAGCCGCTGATCGTTCGAAAGAAGTTGATTGGGGCTGTACGAGGCAGAGAGGTCGAGCTTACTCAGAAGCAGTGCATCAGAAAAATTCAATTGCATACCGAACGCAGCGAAATCCTTATATCCTTCGACGATGGGATAACCGGAGACGAGACCCATCCTACGCGATGGGCTATATTCACCAGAGTATGTGGTGAGAGAATCAATATTGATGTATTGCGGAGTGGGTGGATCTAATTTCCACGTCGTCACGATGCGGTATTTGTCGACAACATCCTGACCCAAGAACCGAATCGCGCTCACATCTTCAATCGGCTTGATCGCAATATAACCGGGGACAAATCCATTACCGGTATACTGAAAAATCATCAATGAATCACTTGAGTAAGGAACAGGTCGAAAGAATCCAGTCTCACAGTTGGTGAGCCATTCCATCTTTTTCTTTTCAAAGTCGTACCGCACGACGTTCGAAACTCCGGTGAAATAAGTTGTGCCAAAGAGGTACTTTCCATCGGGCGAAAAAACAAAGTTGGCTGGAGAGCTGTTTTCAAAATCATAGAGAACCTCATACGTCGCATCTCCTTTTCGGAGTCTGCTGATATCCAGCTTGATAAGCCGTTGCGATCCATCGACCTCAGCAAGCGCGGCCGTAAGCACAGACCCATCCGGAGAAATCTCGATGTCGTAAATATCTTTGCCGTAGTCCCAGGGATAGATGGTATTCCAGTCGGTATACGGCGGCGGAATTCTTACGAGCGTCGAGATTCCGTTGAAATGCCGTACTCCCCAAATTGATTTGTCGACTTGATTGAACGCAAAATCACCAGTCCGTACATCTTGCATCAGCATCTGAACCTCGCCGGTTTTGACATCCACCACGTTGAGGTCTCGCCACTTGTTATTGTCCGTCGTAAAATAGAGCTTGCCTGCCGACGGATCATACGTAAGAGAGGAAACGTAGTAGAGCGCCGCTCCCTTCACATCGCAGATTCGTTCAATGCTGCCATCCGCAATATTGATTGCTGCAATGTGGGCTACTTGCCCCGGGTAACTGATTGCGCAATAGATCTTGCCTCGGGCAGGGTCGTAGAACAACCGAGAGACGGAACCGAGTTGCCGTCGAGAAATTGGCCGAAATGACGTAACGGGATATTGTCTGATGGAATCAAGATTGGTTCGTTGAAAATCATGTTCCCATGCAATCCATCGGGACCATTCATCATCCAGTGAAGAGCCAAACACTTTTTTGAATTGCGACGAGTAATATGCATCGCTATCATCCGTACGGGAAATCCATTGTAAGAGTCTTTCTGGTCCAAACTTGTTTGCCAAATAACTCATAATCCGTGTACCGTAGAGGTAGGAATTTGCCCCACCCTGAAAATCAACTGTCTTGCCTTCTGATTCGAGACCCACGGCATCGTAAATGTAACTACTATCCCGCACCATCGTGCGAAACACCATTTCGTCGTAACTGCCCAACGCGCGGCCTAATCCCCCTGCCATCCAGGTTTCCAGAAACGTTGCAATTCCCTCGTGATACCACCGGGGGGTATATTCGCGTGGCGTGGTGAGGTAGCTGTAGAACATCGAGATAGGATTATCCTTCGACGCGAGAACTTTCCCCATAAACAGTTTCTGCCAGGTCCTGTCCGCTCGCGACGATTTATCGAGTGCAACGATATGCACCATTTCATGGTTCATCAACCAATTCATTCGCTCGTTCGCAGGCGCTGTTTCATAGACATACCGCATCGGGGCGATACCGATGCTGATATAATTCAAGGGGACTGCAGCGGCTCCTCCACCGCCGTAATCTCCAAAATCCTGAAGCAAGACGTTGACTTTTTCAGTCGGCTGAAAGTTAAAAAGGGTGCTGTGAAATTTGAAAGCATTTTCAAAACAACGGGCTAAATGCGGAACAATGAATTCGTGTGCTTTCGAGTAATAAATCAACCGAAGATTTTTTGTTTCGAGTGAGTAGATTTGTTGCCCATAAAGTACCCCGCTTGAATGCAGAGCTACTGAAAGAGCAAGAACACAGCCAAGGCTTTTTTTCACGTTAGATAGTTCCTGGAAAGGATAAAAAGTTGTGGAAACCGCCTATGAGTTCAGTACGACCGGAGAGAAAGCGCCGTTCATGTCAGTGATTCTGTTTGGCGCATTCCGGAATACGCTGTTAGGATGGCATTTTTTTTAGAAAGATGCAAGGAAGGCGCGGAGAAAGGGAAATTAACAACATTACGGCGAAGCGATTACATGATAAACGGTTGCAGTTCTCAAGTCTAAAAACAAAAAGGAGATGTCGAGCTTTACGCTCAGCACCTCCTTCTTTCGTTGAAATGTCAGATTCTTAGTACTCTTGACTTCCTACTGCAGCCGCAACAAAATCTGCGTTTGCTAACGCTGCGAGGAAATCTGCATTCCCTAATGCTGCCAGAACATCCGCATTGGCTAACGCAGCCAGCACATCAGCATTGGCTAGGGCAGCAAGGACGTCCGCGTTTGCCAGGGCAGCCAGCACATCCGCATTCGCAAGGGCAGCAAGCACTTCATCGTTCGCGAGCGCAGCCCTTATTTCGTCATTGGCAAGCGCTGCCAACACATCTGCATTCGACAGGGCGGCTCTCACGTCGTCGTTTGCGAGAGCCTCGCTAAATGTTTTGTTACTGCGTGAGCTATTGTGGTTTTCTGCAGCCAGAACATCATCGTTCGCCAGCGCGGCGCGCACGTCGTCGTTGGCTAAAGCAGCAAGAACATCGTCATTCGCCAGCGCAGCTCGGACATCAGCATTTGCCAGAGCGGCGAGGAAATCTTGGTTCGCAAGGGCAGCCACAAATTCCTGGCTTGCCATCGCTGCCAGAAAATCCGCATTGGCTAATGCCGCGAGAAAATCGGCATTGGCA
>CAYJSZ010000045.1:0-7887 GCA_964372545.1 uncultured Ignavibacteriaceae bacterium | reverse complement strand
GCGGACGCTTCCCGTCGAACCAACTTTTTTGATTTTCCATAGCTACCTCCTTCTTAAATTAATGATGCGAAAAGATGGGTTATTTGACTTCCTATTCGCGGCTTGTTCTGCTTAATCAAACTACATTCATGGCATACTGGAAGTTGGTCGAAGTTACGGCCGAACGATCACTACTATCGGATTCTAAGGTCCCAAGACCAGCTTTTTCTCGAAAAGCTGTTTTCCGGAACCCATAATCATGAACGTAACGTCCGACGGTGCTTCCGAGCGTCGATCAAACGCAAGAATATAGCGATTTTCACTCTCAGTTGTCATCTGGAAACTGCTCTGAGTCAACTTCATGCTTCCTGGGACAGGCCTTGATTGCGAATAGCCTTTAAATTGCAACTCCTGGGAATTGAAGAGAAAAACGAGATTGAGCTCATGTTCCGTCTGGATCCCAACTTCCACGAGAGCCAAATGCTTCGAATATTTTGCCTGAAGTGTGGCGGAAGCGCCATGTTCCGGAAGACTAACCTTGTAGCTTGCCCCCGCAGTAAGCGGATTTGCGGAGTCGTTGAGGATTGTGCCGGAGACGCTCGAGGGGTCCATCAACGAAATCGTCGCATCATTGCCGCCAACGAGCGAATAGATCGTCACTCCAAGAATCAAACCCGCGGCGATCCCATAAGCGAATTGGAAAGAAGGTCGCAAATCGATGAAATCGAATAACCTACCGACGATTGAGCTCCGGCGCCGCGCGGCCGACATCTCGGAAGGAATGGAGGCGAGAATGTTGGATTTCAAGGTTGCAGGCGGATCGACTTCTCTCACACGGCTTAGCGAGGAGGTGATTGTTATCAGGTCGTTATAGAGCATTCGTGCATCCGGATGGGACTCGAGATAGGCACGAAGCTCAGCCGACTCCTGGGGCGAGTTCAGCCCATCAATTTCCCTGTTCAACAGTTCCATCATTTTTTCGTCCGTCATGCTACGCTATCCCCCGTCGTTTGCAAATTGTCCTCAGCAACGCACGTGCCGAGAAAAGTCTCGACTTCACTTTGTTTTCCGAAATATCGAGGATCTGGGCAATCTCACCATATGAAAGGTCATGGAAATGTCGCAGCACAATCACCGCCCTATGATTGACTTCCAACTCCAAGAGCGCATCCTGAACACTCCGTGCAACATCATCCGACCTCACCTCCCCATCCGGGTAGTCTTCAGCCGCAAGAGCTCCGACGTCCAATCCTTCACTCCGCTCTTGCTTCTTAACCAGATTCAATGATTCATTAACGGCAATTCGATACAGCCAGCTGAAGAACTTGTACTTCGGGTCGAACGTGTAGAGTTTTTGATAGACCTTGAGGAACACCGACTGGGTGATATCGGCGGCGTCCTCGGAATCCCTCGACATGTTGAGCGCCAGGTTGAACACTAGCTTTTGGTATTTATCAACTAATCGCTCGAAAGCTTTCCTGTCGCCACGGAGGGTCTGTTCAACGAATTCCTGATCGTCGTCAACCATCATAAATACAAGCTAACCTTGCGAAAGTTGGTGAGAATTCTGTCATCCGGAAAAAATTTCCCCTCATATCTTCTTGGAATCGCTTTCGATGATTTCAAAGATCGTCTCCAGACGAGTTATCTGGAAAATATCCCGGACATGTTTGCTCATGTTGGCCAGACGCAACCCATGTCCCTTCTGGCTCAACCGTTTCTGCGCAGCTAACAGGACGCCCAAGCCCGCGCTGGATACATACTGCAGGTCCTTCATATCGACGACGGCCGTGGAAGAAACCTGATCGAGCACAGCACGCGCCTTATCGACTTGTGATGCATCGAACCTGCCCGTCATGACGACCTCCCCCTCTTTTACTATTCGAATATCGAGCATAGCTACTCCAATCGTTTTGTTACGGTGATGGTACTTATTCCATTGTGGTGTTGGTAGCTGACCGAGTCGGTCAGCCGTTTTACCAGATGAATACCCAATCTGCCGGGTTTCCGATCCTCCAGCGGAATGTTAAGATTCACTTCAGGCGCCTTTGTAACATCAAATGGCATGGAGTTGGGGTCCACGAGAGTGATCGATAATACATTAGAAGATCTTTGGAGCCTGATCGAAATGTTTTCCCGCGCTTCCCGATTATACTTTACCATGTTCGTGAACAATTCTTCCACAACGAGATCCATGCTGTTCACTGTCTCCGCGTTCACCTTATGCTGGGCCATGAACTGATGAAGGAAGTCAAAGACTTTCTCCAACGACACGATATCTCGTGTGAATTCTTGCTGCATGAATTTATCGAAAACTCCTTCCCGTTACAATACTAAAGCCTTCCACCCGTAAGTCATCACTCGTGGTCGATTTCGCCTGCTGGCTTTTCTCTAACTTCATTTTCCATTGAAATAGCTCGGTGAACGTATGCTTGACTTTGTCGAGAAGATGCGCGAACCGACCGCTCAGTTCGTACTCCTCGGCCGCTTCCTTGCTGTCCCAGATCGTAATCGAGATTGCTTCGTTTCCCTCCCCGGATGGAAGCGTCAAGTATGCATGGCGACATCCCTTCGTTTCATGGAACGCGGGAATAATTTCATTCACATAGATGTTCTTGAACTCCTCCATATTCCCCGGTTTTATTTTGACCGAAACAATTCTCAAAAACATATGTTCGGGCTTTGTATCTTCCGCCTTCGTTTGTCCGCTCATCGCAGCAACGGGGAACGATTTCACCGTTGGCTCGACCGGAACAGGACTGTATTCCAGCTTCAATTCCTTGGTCAATTGCATCCGCCATTCCGTAGAATCGGCCAGAAGATGACGTTTCTCATCGATGAGCTTTTGAAACAGGCCGCTCTTCTCATACGCCTCTGCATGGGCTTGCGATTCCCACAAGGTCATCGAAATGATTTCATCCGGCTGGTGCGCGCTTTGCAGAAGACAGGCGTACAGGCAACCCGGCGTTTTTTGAAGTGCGGGCACTGTTCGCTCATCATAGTACTGCTGCGCCTCCTCAAGTGCTCCCGGTTTAATGTTTAACTGCACCAATCGCATAAACATGGCTCACACCCTCCTTTCCCCATTCATCAGACCTTGAAGAATTGCCACAAAGACTCAAAGGCACTAAGAAAAATATTGTTAAAGTGTAACTGCTCAGCTAATTCACCACCGAGGGACACCGATGGACTTGATGCTGCAGCATCAACGATTTTGTCGCGAAGCCATGCCCTTGGCGTAGGTCGAATCTCCGTAAAGAAGATCATTCTTGTTCCCGTGTTCAGTGTTCACCCCGTGAGATAGCCAAATAAAAACGCGAGGTCATGACGTTTGAACAATTATCTCACGGGGTGAATCCGTGTGTCATCGGTGGTTAAACAATTTTTTTCGGTGTTCATCACTGAGTAGCTACATTAAAGTTTTTTTTGTGACTTTGTGCCTTCCCCGCCCGCCAGCGGCGTTCGGGCGGGCCTGCCCGCTTATGGAGAACAAAAGTAGCAGGCGGGGTGGCAACATTTCTTAAAACTGTTTCAATTGTTGCTCAATGTCAGAGGTGATCTCGCCGTAACTCACCATTGTGTTGCCATCGGCATCGAGGTCAAACTCGACATCCAACCCCGCCTGCATGAGCATGGCAAAGAGCCGTGTTTCATCGTAGCCTTTGAGGTTCGGAAATTTTCCGCGGATGGTGTCGAGGAAATCTTTCAACCCTACTTTGGTCATGATGTTTTCCTTTCTTCGTGATTATTTGGAGGCGACACTTTTGAGTTTGGCGAGGCGTGCTTTGGTGTCCTGGGCCTTTTTGATAATGAGATATAGTTTGACCAATCATCTTGGCTCCTTTTTGTTGGGTCCCGCTAAACAACAGCGGCCTGCCCGCCTCACACGATCTAATGAGGCAGGCGGGGATTCTCAAACTTGCAGTCCCGCAACAAGACTGCGGGAGCAAGTTTGGAATTTGGCCAATCATACTAAACTCCTCAAAATGTTTTTCACTGACAACACCTCCAGCTTGGCCTGTCAGGTCTCGCTTAAGAATCTTCCCCCAGAACCCCGTAGGGGTGCCATGTTTTTAGTACGGCCCCCAAAAAACGATTTGAACTCCGAAGGAGTGACATGTTCTTTACGCCGTGAAGAACGTAGATTTGGTTGTACGTGTTTGCCATCGTCGATCACCCCATGCCGACTATCTTCACATATCACTCCTGACGGAGCATACTACAAACATTGCACTCCTGACGGAGTTACAAGGCTGCAAAAGTTCAGGACGGCAAGGCGATTGAGCTTCGTGTCTTGGGCTTTGTAGACGACGCCCATCCCTCCTTCGCCGAGCTTTTCGATGATTTTGTAGTGCGAGATTGTCTGACCAATCATTTGGAAGCGACTCCTTTTACCCCGTGAGATAACTCTTTAATCGATTTTTTAGGTAGCGCTTCCCCCATGAAGACTTTAGATACTTCTCTCGTCTAGTTGCATCAGCTTGGTTCAAGCATCCTTCCCAATAAACCAACGTCACAGGTAATCTATTCTTCGTTGAAACAACTTCTCCGTTTTGGTGCTGTTGGAGTCTTTGCAACGAATCCGTGCTACAACCAACATAAAAATTAGAATCTGTTTCTGATTGCAGAAGATAAACGTAAAAGTGTTTCTTCATCTTGCAGTCCTGTCATTTATCTCACGGGGTGAAGTTTCGCAAGGCGTGATTTTGCATCAACCAGCTCAGGCAGATCTTTGTCGGCGTCTTTCCAGAGCGTCAACAATTTTTCGTAATACTCTATTGCGAGTTTTTTCCCCCCTTTTGCCTCATATACCTTTCCCAGCAGAAACAGTGTTTTTGGATATACCAGTACACGAAAATCGATTCCCGTAAATCTGAAATAATTGGAATAGCTCGTCTCAATTCTCCGCAGTTCCTCGATTGCCTTGTCCGGCTGCCCGGTCTCTACGTAGCATTGCGCCAATTTGTATACGAGGATCTCATTCTGAATGGGAACCTTCAACGGCACCGCCAGGAATCTCTGAATAGCAGCATAGAACTCTCCCTTGGCCATGTACACTGAGGCATTCACGTTGTCCTCGTAGTGCGGTAAGATAACTACCAGTTGCTTGCCAACAGAAAGTGCCTTTTCGTAATCGCCTAAGGCCAAGTAAGCATAGAAAAGTGGAATGTTGAAGAAGATGTCTCCAGTAGTCTGGATGGCAAGTGCTTTCTGGAAAGTTTGCCGCGCGCCTTCTTTATCGTCCGTCAAGGAAATTAACCAGAAAGCCTTTACGGCATATGTCGACGCCAACCGCGATTTGTTCCCATCCTTCAAGTCAATCTCGATAATCTTATCGTACAGCCTTAAGGCCTCGCGATACTTTCCACGGTAAATAAAAAGCCATGCTAGGTTCCTGTATCCAACACGCTGGTCCGCGGAGGGGCGAGATTCGCGGATCAGTTTGTTGAATTCCGTCTCAGCGGCCTGGAAGTTGCCAAGAAAAATCTGCGTCTGTCCGATTCCCGCTACCGGCATGGTGCTTGCTGGAAAGAGTTCCGATGCTCGTCTGTAGACCGCCAGCGCGCTGTCGAACTTCGCCTGATGAACATACGAGTCAGCAAGAAGACTGTACGATTCTTCATCCGGGACTCTTGCAACGTACTGCTTGGTAACCTCCAGCTTCCTGTCAAATTCTCCTGTGAACGTCAACGCCCAGCTCAGATGCTGATAGGCACGCTCAAAGGTCGGGTCCATAGTAAGGACTTTCTCTAAATGTGCGATAGCCGTTGGATAATCGGTTTGATGAAAAGAGTAATCACCAATCTGGTAAAGCGCCTCTTTTTCATTTGGGTAGAGCTTGAGAAGATCCTTATAGATCGAAAGCGCTTGATCAACCTTGGTGTGAATCAGGGCATCCTCGCCGCGGATATAGTAGCGTTCTTTCTCCGGAACTTTGTCGATGAACAACATCGCCTTTTGGATTGCTTCCTCAGCACCGGGAGATTGATCCCAAGCGAGAGCATAGGCGAGACGCCAGTACGCAAGGGCAAAGGCGCTATCGATGGAAGCTGCTTTCTCAAACTCCTTCGCAGCATCCCGAAACTTGAGCTTGTTAATCAATTGCTCCCCTTCAAAGTAATGCTTATATGCTTCAAGATTCGTCGTCGTAACATCAGCGACATTTTGCTTTGTGGCTCGGACTTCGGCTACCTTCTCCTTCAGTCCGACTCTCGTTTTTTCCGAAAGCTTATCAAGCATCGATGGGATGCTCTCCTGTCCCTCGCTTTCTTCTTTGGCGGTAAAGATGTATTCGTTCTTTTGGGAATCGAGAACCTTAAGGTCAATTGTATAGAGTTTGCCGAACTTTCGGATGGTCGCTGTTACCAGGGCATTGACGTTGGCTTGACTACATATTTCTTTTCCCAAAGTCTCATCAATACGCTCGACGTTACCCTTTCCTACTTTCCGCAGAATGTCAAACATCCTTGAGCGCGTGAGAACAGCGAGGCGCCGTGATTGCTCTAATGAGGTGATAAACATGCCGGAAAGCCCATCCAGCTGCGGCTCTTGCGTTTCGTTCACAAAGTCTGCAACAGCGACGAGAATTCGTCCGTTTGATTCTTTCTCCTTGAACAGTATCTGATACGCGTACCAGCCTGCAATCCCGACCGCAAGAGCTATGAGCGGAATGAAAATCCATCGGTTCGAGAGTCTTGGGATATTGATCGTTACGCTCGTGGATGCAGGACGTCTCACAGTTTCTTGGGATGTCTCTCCGCGTTTCTCAGCCTCGACGGGAACTTCAGCGGCCGCCGGTGTTGAATGAGCAGGCTTCGCAGGAAAGAAGGCGCGAGATATTTTTGAGGAATCTTTCTTCATGCGCCGCAAATCGATGAGCATTTCGTGGATGGATTGATAACGGTCCTCGGGATTTTTCTCCAGAGCGCGGCCGAAGATGTGTTTCAATTCAGGAGAGATCTCGGGAAGATACTTGTCGATGGCCTCCGGATCTTCGTTCAGGATAGAATACATCATCGCTGCCTGGTGTTCGCCGCGGAAGGGAAGCCTGCCGGTCAGCAGCTCAAAAAGGACAACCCCGAAGGAGAAAATATCCGACCGATTGTCAACCTCTCCGCCCTGTATCTGCTCCGGAGCCATGTAAGCGAGCGTACCGACCGTGCTGGAAGTCTTGGTGAGCTTGAGCGACCCTTTCAACTTGGCCAATCCGAAATCTGTCACTTTGATTTGATTCCGCAAATTGACCATGATATTGTCCGCCTTGATATCGCGGTGCACAACACCTTTCCCGTGCGCCTCTTGCAGGGCTTCGGCAATCTGCACTGCATAGGTGATGGCATCGCTCGCCTTCAACACACCACTCTCTAATTTCTGACGTAGGGTTCCGCCATCCACATACTCCATGACGATGAAATGCTGACCTTGAACCTCCTCCAACGCGTGTATGACGCAGATATTCGGGTGATTCAGACCGGCAACTGCTTGCGCTTCTTGGAGGAATCTAGCCTGCTCGACTTCCGACACTTTCAGATGATGCGGCAGAAATTTGAGGGCTACCGGGCGCTTGAGCTTGATATCCTCCGCCTTATACACGACACCCATTCCGCCCTCTCCTAACTTTTCAAGAATCTTGTAATGAGAAATAGTTTGGCCGATCATGCAAACCTCCTTATTCCGCTCCCGACATAGAACGTCGGGATTCTGAAAATTGCATCCACTCGTTGGACAGCACTCGTGGGCAATTTTCGAACCTCGCCCAACTTCTCAAGGATTTGATAATGCAATATAGTCTGACCTATCATAGTAAACTCCTCCAGATGTTTTTCACTGACAACACCTCCAGCTTGGCGTGTCAAGCCTCGCTTAAGAATCTTCCCTCATAACCCCGTCTTGACTTGAATGTGCCTG
>CAYJSZ010000044.1:0-18498 GCA_964372545.1 uncultured Ignavibacteriaceae bacterium | reverse complement strand
TTGCTGATCTTGGGTCTTCCCTCCGTTCTAGATTCTCTGATTAGAAGCATTGCCTCTCTTTTCGGTGACTCGCCTCTCCCTCAAGTTATACCATTCTCTGAATACAGCTGGAGCGGATGGTTTCTCTGGGCATTGATTTCGTACTATATGGTGAAACTCTATCACCCGCCGGTTCCGGATGAGGCGCCCTTAGATGAAAAGCGAATGCTGGTTGGGTGGGCGAGTATCGGCATGTTTCTTCTCTGTTTTTCCTTTTCCCCATTTTCAATTCCACTTTAGGATTTGACTTTTACGAGCATCCTACATATCTTTACACGGGTTCTTAATTACAGATCGCTCCTCTTACGAAAGGCTGATTCACAACAGATTGCTACTATCCTGGCTTCAGTAGTTCATTCGCGAAAGGAAGGCAATCTTTGTATCGGCTGATATTCTCATCTCTCTCAAGTTTTTTCCTCTGTCTCTCAGTACTCACCATCATCATTCTCTCTTTCGCGTGTGAGAAGTCCGATTCCGTAACCATCGACACTATTGGGCTTAGCCCTACATTGTCTACAGGATCCATTAACCCGGCAACGATTAACACCGACACAATTAATGTCGGAGGTGAGCGGAAGCCAGAAGATATGCTGCAGCTTAGCGTCAAGACCTATGCCAGGGTGAGTCATCCTCAAGGCAAAACCGAAATCGAAGACGTAAGTGCAAGAGTCTACAAAGAACTAAGTTCTTCAGCTGTGGCAGTGATCAGTCTTGCCGATGATGGTGCCGGAGTAGATTCTACAAAAGACGATGGTCTCTACTCCGGCGTTCTTACTTTTAGCAGTCAGCGGTCTGTGGTCGGAATATACTGGGTAGAGCTAAGCGCTGCGGACCCTCACGGTTTTCGCAGTAACACTCTGCTTCTGCCTCTGCAGATAGTTCGAGGGAATCGTCCGCCTGTCGTATCAGCCTTGCAGGCGCCGGATACATTGCGTATCTCCACTCAAAGCCAGACGTTGCTGCTCACTATTCGAGCGACAGACCCCGACGGGCTTGCTGACATTCGTCAGGTTATCTTCAACACATTTCTACCGGATGGACGGCCTTCAACCGGAAATCCCTTTCGAATGTTCGACGATGGAACAAATGGGGACTTACAAAACGGAGATGGCACATATAGTCTGCGGGTCGCCTCGCCCACAAATCTCGGCCAATATCGCTTCGAGTTTCAGGCATTTGACCGCTCCAACGCATCGAGCAATCTCATCATCCACACCATAACAGTTGTTCCGTGAGACGCCTCAAGCTCATACTCTCCCTTGTCATTGTTTTTTCTGCCGCAGGACAAGCCCAGATCCTCCGATCATTCCAGGCGGCGCGAAGCAGCGAGTCTTCGTTGCCGAGCAGTAACGTCATCGATGATATCGTGATAAGAAGCGATACGATCTGGACAGGAACAGGCCACGGCTTAAGTTATACAGTCACTGGCGGAGCTTCGTGGCGACACCTGGACAAATCGTTCGGCTTCAAAGAATTAGCTATTTCTGCCCTGGCGATTCGAGGCAATGTAATCTGGGCGTCTGAGGGAAGCAGCATTAAGCGAGACGGCAGCGATGTCCCGGTCGGCGAAGGTCTCTACTATAGTCTGAACAGCGGTGCGACATGGACTTACATTCCACAGCCGGTGGAACCAAAAGATTCAAAGGTTGATACTTTAATCTACGGCGCTAATAAAATACTTGCGCTCGCGGTCACGGTCACCCCAGGAAACCATACGTACGATATTGCTCTCACGAGTACTACCGTATGGACTGCCAACTTTTACGGAATGCTGCGCAAATCAACTGACGACGGAAAAACATGGACGAGGGTTATTCTTCCTCCTGACTTCTTGAATAGCATTAAACCGAGTGATGTCCTGAATTTTGACCTCTCACCATCAACAGGCAATCTTGGTTTGAGGGAAAGTCTCAACCATCGAGTTTTTTCCGTCTTTGCCGGTAATGATAGCGTCATTTGGGTGGGCACGGCTGGGGGAATCAACAAATCGACAGACGGCGGTGTAAGCTGGCGAAAGTTTTCTCATCAGAATCAGCTCAGACCGATTTCGGGCAATTTTGTCGTTGCCATTAACGAGCAACGCTGGAAAGGGGAGCAGATTATCTGGGCTGCAACGGTGAATGCGCTGGATCCGGATGAAAAAAGAGGATTGAGCTTTTCTGAGGATGGCGGCGAATCCTGGAACACCACCCTGCTCGGCGAATTCGTGCACAACATTGCGTTCAAAGACTCGATTGTGTACGCCGCCACGGATAACGGCCTCTACCGCTCGGCAGATTTTGGTGCGACATGGCTGCGAAGCGGCAGCATCATCGACCAAACAACCCTGCAACGGATAGCGTCCCCGGTGATCCATACTGTTGCGACAAAGGGCGATACGGTCTGGATGGGCGGAGTAGATGGGCTCGCGTATACCATCGATTCCGCGTCACGGCCTTTCGGGACGACGTGGAAGATCTTCCGGACATACCAGCCCGTCGCAAATACTCCCTCAACGTATTCCTACCCTTCTCCCTTTTCTCCGGATGACGAAGTCGTCAGGATCCATTATGGCACACTGGGGAAGAATACACAGGTCACGATTCGTATCTTCAACTATGCCATGCAACCGGTACGCACGTTGATTCAAAACGCGACGCGCACCGGGTCGTTCGAGCACGATGAGATCTGGAACGGCCGGGATGATTTCGGCAGTCGGGTGTCGAATGGAGTTTACTTCTATCGTGTCGAAGGAGAAGGGCTGGAGCCGGCATGGGGAAAGATTTACGTAGTCGAATAACGTATGAGGCAGACGGTTAACATATTCCTCTTCCTACTTGTCCTTCTCGCCGGCAGTGTATTTGCCCAGCCGAGTGTGAAGTCCGAGCTCGCCGGCCAACCCGGATCTCCGCTTCGCATGGGCTTCGGAGCGCGCGGCATCGGCATGGGAAATTCTCTAAGTGCTCTCCGCACCGGCGAGATCTACGGATACTACAATCCCGCGCTGGTTCCATTCCAATCCTCACGAACTGCCATGGCTTCGTTCGGTCTCCTTTCACTTGACCGCCGGCTGAATTTCCTGAGCTACGGCCAGGATTTAAAGCCCACTGCCGGCATCTTCGTGGGAATCATCAACGCCGGAGTCTCCAACATCGAAGGGCGCGATGTGGATGGAAGACGAACGGAAACGTACTCCACGTCTGAAAATGCGTTTGTCGTTTCGTTCGGTAATCGATTCAGCGATAAGGTAAGCGCGGGACTCAGCAGCAAGATTCTCTACTACCGCCTCTTTGAGGGAGTGAACTCCACCACCGTTGGATTCGATTTCGGGCTTCTGTACACCGTCTCCGACCAATGGACGGTTGGAGCCACCGTTCAGGATGTCAACGCGAAGTACAAATGGGATACGTCAAAGCTGTACGGACAAAAGGGAAATACGACGACGGAGAACTTTCCTCTCCGACGAAGAATCGGGGTCTCATTTCTGCCCAACTACTATGAGGCGGCTCTCTCCGCCGAGCTTGAATGGATCGGCTCTACGCTGCTCGGTCGTTGCGGAGCAGAAATATCGCCCGCTCAGTCTCTAACGATTCGTGCCGGAGTGGATCAAATCGAGTTCGACGGCAACCTCGTCGCCAAACCCTCCTTCGGGTTTTCACTTCATCCCGACTTTGGTTTTCTTTCTTCGTATATTCATTACGCCTATGTCATCGAGCCCTATTCCCCAAGCAATATTCATATCATAGCCATTTCGGTGAAAATCGATTGATGGTCCGTTCCGTCATATTCATCGTCCTGCCCATCGTTGCCTTTGCACAAGGAAGCGCCGTTGGGGTTTCCTATCTCCGGCTTCCACTTATCGCTCGGTCTGCTTCGCTGGGAGAATCCTTAGTGGCTGCGCCGGGACAGGTAGGTGCAGTATCCTTCAATCCTGCAAACCTCTACAGACTGAAGGGGGGCGAGATAGTTCTTTCGCATGTCGGTTGGATTCAGGATGTACAGACCGAATTCTTCAGCGTGGGCTACCCTTTATCTGTCGGGACCGTCGGAGTTTCAATTGTCAGCAGCAGTGTTCGTGATATTGAGATTCGCGACAGGCCAGGCCCTGCCATCAGTACGTTTAGTGCCCGCTCAGCATATCTGCAAGCATCGTTTGCCTCGACATTCGATACGACGCTGCGGTTTGGCGTGAACGCAAAACTCCTGTATGAGAAGATCTACGTCGATGAAGCAACGGGATTCGCATTGGACCTCGGCGTGCTCTATCACTCACCCATCGATGGACTGGTTGCCGGCGTTTCCATCGCAAACATTGGAAGCATGTCCGCGCTGGCAAACGAACGATCCGAGCTGCCTCGGCAGGCACGGCTTGGTCTTTCGTACCGGTTTCCGTATGAAGATTTCGATTTCATGTCAGCTCTGCAGTTCACCCAAGAAGCTGCGGGTGTCCGCAACAACCTCCACCTGGGTCTCGAAGCGTTGTATCATCAGGTTGTCACGGTTCGACTGGGTTACCAGTCCGGCTATGAAGCTCGAACACTGTCCGCCGGCCTTGGAGTACGCTATGAATGGGTGAAGTTCGACTATGCCTACGTGCCGTTTGCCTTCAACCTGGGGAATGCACATCTGTTCACGCTCGGATTTTCCTTCTGACGGATATGGCCATACAAATTCAACTCTATACTGAAGAGTGGAAGAGACGCTGGGATGATTTCGTCTTGAAGTCGAACAACGGCACAATGTTCCACCTCCAGCGCTTCCTCGAATACCACGAGAACGGTAAATTTACCTGGCACCATTTGTTATTCCTCGACAAGCAACGAATTGTCGCAGTTCTGCCTGCCAGTCTCATGGGCAGCACGCTCGAATCCCCGATCGGCGCTTCCTATGGTTCTTTTGTCACCGATGATCTCGATTTTGCAACATCACTCGGGCTCGTCGATGCGTTTTCAGACTACTGCCGCGAGCAGAACTTCGAGCGGACCCTGCTTACGCCCGCTCCATTTATTTATCAGAAAGTTATTTCACAGAACCTAGACTACGCGCTTGCCTATCGCGGCTTTGCGCTCGACAAACACTACATCTCTCATGCCATCAGGTTGAAAGGCCACGACTTCCTTGCCAATTTTCAATCCACGGCACGACGTTACATCCACAAATATCTTCGCGAACATTCCCTGACCATCGAGATCAGCGACGACCTGGAGGCATTCTATCCGATTTTATTGAAGAACAAGCAGCGTCACGGAGTAAAGCCAACGCATACACTCGACGAGCTTCTGCGATTGCGAAAGCTCATGCCGGACAACCTCGTACTCTTCCTCGTCAAGAAGGGCTCGAAGCCGATAGCGGGCTCGTTGCTCTTCGTCTGCAATCAACAGGTGGTCCTCTGCTTCTACAATATGTTGCTCTACGAGTACGAACAGCTTAACCCGATTCACGCCGTCATGTATGAAGTAGTGAAATGGTCGATCGACCGCGGCTTTCAATGGGTCGATATCGGTGTTTCGCAAGAGACAGCATCAGAAAACCCCATGACGCCGGCGATGAACCTTATACGCTTCAAAGAGAAATTCAACGCACACGGCATCCTGCGCAGTACGTACTACAAGCGCTTCTTGTAAGCGATGAACATCCTCCATGTTGCACCGATCAATGTAGCGGGCGTTCCGTTCAATATGGTGCAGATGCACCGCACGTTCGGCCACCATGCACGCCTGGTTACTCTCCACAAGAACATCCTGACGTTTCCCGAGGATATTTGCCTCGACATCCGCCTACCCCGTAATCCCCTTGCACAGTGGTGGAGGGACACAAAACGCACGAAACAACGAGCTGATGCGGAGCAACAAAGCAACCCCGACACGTTTCTGCCCGTGCATCGACCGCAGAACATTCTTGAACGATTGTATTTTTTATATGATGACATGAGGCGCGAACCATTCGTCTTGAAAGCAATCGAGCAACATGGGTTAGAGAACTTCGATGTTGTGCACTATGATGGCGGGCTGGATTTTTTTCGGGACGCACGCATTGCCACGCGATGGAAGAAAAAAGGGAAAAAGATCGTCTGCCACTACTTGGGCAGCGATTTGCGCGTACGCGGCATAGATCCGCGAATGAATGAATTGAGCGACCTGAATTTGACGAATGAAAGCGACCATCTGCTCCGCCATCCGGATATCCACTATCTCTACATCCCGTTTGATGCCTCCGAGTTTCATGTGAAAGAACAAGAGAACCAACGTCTGCGCATTATTCACTCGCCCTCGAACCGCTCAACGAAGGGAACGGAGCTCGTTCTTCCGGTCATGGAGCGGGTGCAAAGAACGAGGAACGTTGAATTTCTACTGGTGGAAAGTACACCGCACCGCGAAGTCATCAGGATAAAACAGACCTGTGATATAGCTATTGAACAAGTCGGAAACTATGGCGGAACCGGGTATGGGAGAAATTCTCTCGAAGCGCTCGCCATGGGAATTCCGACGGTCACCGAAATGACACCCGACTATATTGCCTGGCTGCCGGAAAACCCGTTTGTTCTTGCGACACCGGAGACGCTGTTCGACCGCCTCATCGAGCTCATCGATAATCCAGCGCTAAGGAGACAAAAGGGATTGGCGGGACGGTCCTGGGTGGAAAAGTACCATTCCTTCAAGTCGGTCAACGAACGTTTAATGCAACTCTATCGCAACCATGGGATTCTTTAACGAGATCAGACAACTGCCGCGAAAAGCAGTTCTCATCCTTCTCATTGGATTGCTTCTCTGATTTGAGAAATTGAGACCTCCTTGGCTTTGCTCGGTGACGACGAGAAAGACGGCGTAGTTTATGCCTACTTAGATGAGGAAGTAATGTCATCACTTCGTAATTTGTACATTCGATTCAAATCTTGGCTCCCTGATCCGTTACGGGAGGTTCTGAGTACAATTAACCAGCGCCTCTTTGCACGGTCGACTGTGCGAAGGAAGTACGGCGACTGGTTCGAAGTCGACTGGCGGAAGAAATTCCGCTCACTCTCAGACGAGGAATGGAAACGTGCCTACGACGCCGCCTGGCGCATGCACTCCAACCAATGCGTGGAAGAAACCGACGAAGAGATGATCCTTGGAGCCTTAGGCGAGAAGGGATCCGTGCTGGAGGTCGGTTGCGGTGCAGGATCGTTGGCAATCAGACTTGCGAAGGAAGGGTTCAACGTAACGGGTCTGGATGTGAGTACGGAAGCACTCCAAAAGGCATCTGCTGAAGCAATGAGAGTAGACGTGAGTGTGGACTGGAAGCAGGGATTCGTCGAACATTTGCCGGTCCCAGAAAAGTCGTACGACTATGTGACCTGCTGCCACACGTTGGAACACGTGAAAGACCTGGCGAAGTCGGTTGCAGAGCTCAAGCGCGTGGCACGGAAGCGTATTGTGGTGCTCACACCTAAGCAGAAATTCCGACTCTATGCAGAGAACTATCACACTCAGTTTTTCGAGACCCGCGAGCAACTCATTCAGGCGATCTGTTTGGACCGGTACGAGTGCTCGGAGATCGACTGCATCGACCATCACAACGAATTCCAGGGGAAGGCCTTCTTCTACGTTGGGTACCTCGAACCGCCGGCGAACCTGAGTTAGTTCGGGAGAGAAACGGCCGGCAGCACACCACTTATGCTATTCCACGCCGGCGAAAATCGCCGTAGCGATTTCGGCGACCAAGATCGCTACAAATCCAACCATCAAAGCGAAACACGCTCCCCTCCTCCCTCCCTTCAGATTCTCTCTTACACTTTCGAAATGTACGATTGCGTACGCTGCAGCGAGCGTGAAGAAAGGCATCAAGGGATATCGGTACCGCTGCGTGGCATAGAAAACGGCATGAACGATTATCCAATAGCCGATGACGATCAGGAATAATCGAACGGACTCTCTCTGTTCTCCAGGCCAACCGACAATACCGAGTATGCCAAGCAGCATGATGGTGGCGTACGGCAAGTTGAACGCAAGGTGAAGTGCAACGGGCGTCCGCCGGTAGATCGTAGAGTAACTCGCCGTTGTTCCTTCGGTCGTGGACGAATGAAGAAGTATAGCCGATGGACTGTCCGATGAAAAGAGGAAGGCGACTTTCTTGGGCAGGAGAAGTAGGAACTGTAGCGGTCTTGAGGCAATGAATTGCACCGCCGAGGAATAGCCGATCTTGTTACGCTCTACCTCATCAGTGATTCCTGCGAAGGGGCTCGTGTCCTCGTCAAATCGATAGCCGCCCGTAGCGTTCTCGTTATTGCCGATCCAAAGGTTGATTCCACCGTGCGTCGCAAGAGTCGAACTGTGCAGCACGGAGGAATTCCGGATGACCCACGGCGCTGCAAGACAAATCATCGGCACCGCAACTATGATCGCCGCACGCAAGGCATCCTTCAGAGGTGTGCTGTTCCACACCATCCAGACGATCAGGATGATCGGCGCGATGACGAACAGTGGTTTGATCAAACTTGCCCATCCCCACAAAACTCCGACAACGGCAAGGCCTGAAACCGCACGACCCTTTGCAGATGTCAAGAGGACGAGGCCGGCAAGGAAAAGGCAATTAAAGAGTGGCTCCGAGAAGAGTAGATTGGAGTGGATGATGCTTGCGGGATATATGCTCCAGACGATTGCCGCAGTCAATCCAACGCTGCCGGAGAGGAGTCGTCGGCCTAACAGATAGATCAAACAGCATTGCAGCGTCTCCAATCCGGCTTGCACGACTTGGGCTGCAACTACATTGTTGTTGGTGAGAATGTAGATAAACGCGAGCCAAAGTGTGAATCCAGGCGGGCGGAATGCGGTTGGTTGCCCGTTCAACGAATAGCCCGTTCCTTCGACGACACTCATGGCAATTCGATGGTAATCCAGTGCATCCGAGGATGGAACAAGCGTGAAGTGGAAGATCGAGACCAGCCTAAGAACCAGGGCGGCAAGAAGAACAAGAAGAAGGTACTTCTCGTGTTCGGTTTCTCGGAAGGCGAAGTGTTGGTCGGTCAAGTCAGGCATGACAAAACGTGTGTTACATGCTAATCAATGAAAAGCAGAATTACAAGACTCACTACGAGGAGAGTTCGTTGTCGCTCGCTCAGCCGAGCGAAGCATCGCACGAACGGGTCTGCGAAATAATTCCTGCTCTCCCCAGCCTTGTTTTTGCAACTCTCCCCTCATTTGCCTATCTTGAATCCACTCTCATAGCCAAGGTTCGAACGATAGCCCAGATACTCTTTTTCCGCTTATGCCTTTTTGTGCGTTGTACGCCGCTCAGGTCATAACAAATGTTCCTTCCGCATTCAAACGGTTGACGTTTCTTCAAAGGATATCGCTCTCCATAATTCTCATCGGCTTGGTTTCAGCGTGGGTCGCAGAAACGTACACGATTCTCCATGCTCTCCCTTCAAACTGAGGAAACAAAAGAAAAGCTGTATCTCGCCCTTCTCGCGCTTGCGGGTCTGTTGCGATTTGTGAATCTCGGTTTCAAGGACATGCAGGCATGGGATGAAGCGGTCTATGCAGTCCGAGCTGCGGGAATTCTTCGTTTCGGCGGCTGGTTGGATCAAACCGCGTTCTCAATAGACGGCCTCTACTCTTCCTTCCACCCTCCGCTCTATGTCTGGCTGACGGCCGGCCTCTTTCATACGGCGGGAATCAGTGAGTTCACCGCTCGCTTTTTTTCTGCAGTCTTCGGAGCGCTCACGCTCTTTGTTCTTTACAGCCTCGGAAAGAAAATCGAGAACAAGGAGGTGGGATTCATCGCAGCGCTGATCTTTGCTTTGAATCCCTTTGTTTCGTTTTTCGCCAGGCAGGGACAATTCGATACTACGTTGGTGTTTTTTCTTTCTCTCGCGGCATTGCTGTTCGTTTCATTCATCGAACGGCCGACATCTTTGCATGCAATCGGCGCAGGAGTCGCCATAGGCTTGGGGCTCATGACGAAAGCTTTTGTCGCAGGCTGGATCATGATAGCCCTTCTTGTCTGGCCGTTTGTGATAAACAAGCATCGAGAGGGTACATTCTGGAAAGCGTTTTCTCTCGTCGTTCTCGCTGCCGCTCTTGTGGCAGTCCCCTGGCATGCTTACATGACTGTCGTTCACGGCAACGGTAACCCTCTCTTCTTTGTCCACATCACCGGCTTAATGACACGCGCCGTCAGCGGGTATGAGGGGAACGCAAAGCCTACAGAAGTGCTGTATTATCTCAACCAGCTAGCTGTCCTATTCCCGGCCGCTGTTCTTTGGTTTTTCTACGGTGTCTGGAACACCGTTCGAGAGCGACAAGGAAAGTGGATCTTTCTATTGCTCTGGTTTGGTGTCTACTTCATCATTCTCTCTGGGGTTCGATCAAAACTGGCCTTTTACATTCTTCCCGCCCTACCCCCGCTCGCATTGATCGCTGCGAAAGAGATTTGGCGCATTTCACAGACCGGTATCGATAAAAAACTGTTCGCCTTCCTTCTCGGAGGGACGTTGTTCTCGACGCTCTGGGCATCCAGTCAATTGTGGCGCAACACGGCAAAAGACATTGCACGACAACTGTTTGCTCTCACACTACCCCCGACCGGTGATTGGATATCAATACTTCCCTTCCTGTTGTGGAGTCTGTTGACTGTAATTGTGAGCGTTGCGTTGTATCATTCGGCGATACTTGAGCTTGTCCAGCGGCGACTCCCGTATCTTCTCCTTGTTCCACTGTTTGCACTGTCTGCTTATCACATCATTTTTTTGGACCGCAATCAGCATAATGATGGCGGGGAGGAACTTGCGCAAATCGTTCAGAATCTCGGCGTCGAAAGGCTGGTTGTCGCCGGTTACGAGAGAAACCCACAAATCACTTATTATTTCCGCGGGGTCGACATCGGCTGGAGAGAGGATCTCCAGTTTCGGAGGATCATACCGCCGCAGGATCGTACGCTCTTTCGTGACTGGCTTCTTCGTGAGAGCTCTGATGAGCCGGCTTCTACGCTGCTTGTTATCGAGAAGGATAAATTCATTCGCTACGAAACGATCGACCCCATGGATATCGTCCCACCGGATTATGAATTAGTCTTTGAGAGCAGACGCTATGCCTGTTTTCAGCGTGCTCGATTCATCAACATGGCAGTGGAATAATCGATCGAGCTGCGATATCATTCGTTCAACAATAACAGACTACTCTCGATAACCTGCTTTGCAACTAAGCCCTCTTTTGCGTACTTTGTCATCAACGTTATGAGACCATTTCGAACGACAATCCTTCTTGCTCTCCTCGCGGTTGCTCTTGTTGCTATTACCTATTCCCTGGTGGAAAGCTCATCTCCGGTCTACCCGGATAGCTCGAACAACAAGCTCGCGTGGCTCACGTTCAACGCAGGAATGGATCGATCGGCAAAAGAGAACAAGAAGATTCTCGTTGATGTGTACACAGACTGGTGTTCTTGGTGCAAGAAGATGGATAAGGAGGTCTATACCGACAGCAAGGTTATTGCCCTCCTCCGTGACAAGTTTGTCGTTGTCAAGCTGAACGCCGAGTCTTCGAACAAACTCTCGTACAACGGGAAAGAGTTCACCGAGCAGGAATTCGCCAGAGCCCTCGGTATCGATGGCTATCCGACGACAGTCTTTTTTCAACCCGATTCAAAGCCAATTACGCGCATCCCCGGCTACATGGAAGCGAAGGCGTTCGCGAACGTGCTGAACTACATCGGCGACGACCATTACAAGACGATCTCCTACCAGGATTTTCTTCAAAAGCACGGCAACACCCAGTAGCATGAAGGTCAGCGGCTTTTCGTTCGTCCGGAACGCGGTCAAGTACGATTATCCCTTCCTCGAATCGATCCAGTCGATCCTTCCCCTCTGCGATGAATACATCATCGCTGTCGGCCAATCCGAAGACAATACGTTAGACCTCATTCAGACTCTTCAATCCCCAAAGATAAAGATCACCGAGACCGTTTGGGATGAATCGCTACGCAAGGGCGGAGCGATTCTTGCGCAACAGACGAACATCGCGCTTGACCATGTCACCGGCGACTGGGCATTCTATCTTCAGGCTGACGAGGTCGTTCATGAGAAGGACCTGCCTGCCATTCGAGCTGCAATGGAACAGTATCGGAACGACCACCGGGTCGAAGGATTGCTTTTTTCGTACAACCATTTCTACGGAAGTTATCGCTATGTAGGAGACTCGCGTCGGTGGTATCGGCGGGAGGTTCGGATTGTTCGAACGGGCATTGGAGTGCGGTCGTGGGGAGATGCCCAGGGATTTCGTGTTGATGGGCGTAAGCTACGGGTAAAACTGATCGATGCATCGATCTACCACTACGGCTGGGTGAAACCGCCGGAGGTTCAGCAGGGCAAGCAGCTCAGCTTCAACAAGCTTTGGCATTCGGACGAATGGGTTGAGAAGAATGTCGGGCAGAAAACAACGTATGACTATTCGAACGGCGGGACGCTGAAGCAATTTACGGCCACGCATCCGGCCGTCATGCAAGAGCGGGTAGCGGCGGAAGATTGGGCGTTCGAGTATGACACAGCAAACGTTCGGCAACCACTGAAAGAGCACGTACTTGATTGGATTGAGTCGACGACGGGAGTGCGAATCGGTGAGTACAAGAATTACGAGCTACTCTGAGCGGAGTCTGCTGACTCTTGTCTGCACAAGCGATTGGCAGTAAGAATCAATCCCACCACAAACCACCAGCCCAGGCAGTTGACAAACGTTCCGTAGTAGTTTTGGAAAAAGCTCCCGATCAAAAATCCGAAGAGCGAAAGCGCCGAGCCTAAGGCGATGGCCTTTATTTCGGGACGTTCAGATCTTTTCCAGACCCTATATCCTGCTCTAAGAGAGATAAGCCACATTCCCACAAACGCCAACAGTCCCGGTATTCCCGATGCCACCAACACTGTAAGATAATCGTTGTGCGGATGAACTGTCGTGTCGTAGTATCCCTCGACGCTGTAGATGGGAAAAAAATAATCGAAGTTGTCTTCTCCGCCGCCGAAAATGGGCCGAGCGTGAGCGATATTGACGGATGTTTTCCAGAGGTTAAGTCGCGTTTGATTTTGACCAGGTTCCAGGATAGACTCCGCTCGATAGCGAATTGCCGGCTCGATCGCTATGCCCGCAATTATTACGACGAGAAGGCCAGTGCAGATGATTAGCCCAAATTTTTTATTCTTCAAGAAACCGAAGGCCGGAATGCCAATTGCAAGTGAAAGCCAAATGCTTCTGGCAAAACTTCCTACAATGGCAAGAAACGCCGCTGCTGCAAGCGCTGTGTGAAGAATGCGATGTCTGGATGTTTCAAAGGCATAAGCAAGAGCGAGAAAGAATACTGACATCGCAAATGCCGCGAAGGTTAAATAGAAACCATAGAAGCCGACCGCCCGGTAGTATCCGCCCATCCAGTCGAGAGTCAAATTCCTGTAGAGCTCGATGCCGCCGAAGGTTTGCCAGATCGCATACACCATGGCAACCGCAGAAGCTACAAAGTATACCAGAACAATCTTCCGCAACACTTGCGCGTCGTCGATCGTCCAGAACATCATCAGCATAATCAGCAGCGGCCATTCATTGTCCCCCACCGCGTTGAGACTGTGGAGAGGGCGAGGCGAAAGGACCGCCGCAATGATATTCCATGCGAGATAGAAGGCAAGGAAACCGAGGAACGGGTGCCGCACGACGCGCCACTTGTTGTTGACAAGACCGTCAGTGAGCCAGCCAAGAACTGCGAGACCGATTCCGAATTGCGCGGGGACGTGTGAAACGGGCAGTGAAAGTGCGAAGAGATAGAGTCCCGCCTTTGTGATGAACTGAGGTATAGACAGAGGCTCTCTCATGACGTGGCGGTTGGTTCTTGTTGCAGAGAGGAGAGAAAGAAATCTGCCTGGCGGGTCATTTCGGACAGCCCGAGAGCGGAAACCGGCATTCCAGCCGGGGCGTAGACGGCCGCGTGGTGAACGTTGAAGGGAACCCATTCATGCGTCGTCCGCAGCGGCGTAAAGAAACCAAGAACCGGCGTCTGGACAGCTGAAGCAAAATGAATGATCGATGTATCGGGCGTGAAAACACAGGTTGCCCCCTCGATGAGTGAAGCGATCTGGAGGAGCGGTGCAATACCTTCCTCCGGAAAAAGATCGCAGTGTTCCGACTGAACTTCTCGAAGAATAGTTTCAGCTATCCGGCGTTCGGTTGGAGCCGCGATCAACACAACCGATAGACGCTTCGATTGTAAGAGATGCCGTGCAAGCCCCAAGGCCTGCTCAGGAGAGATTGTACGCACGGGATCAGTAGCAGAGATATTCACGACCGCATAGCCTGAAGAATCTCTGCTCCCTTCCTGTTTTCTTCTGAGATCGCGTTTTCTCAGGAAGAGATCCACCGCCATGCGTGAAGGTTCGTCGATGAATAGCTCGAACCGCAAATCTTCACCTCCGAGCGTGATTCCAAAGACTTGTTCGACGTACGAGGCCAGGACTTCGGCCATATGCCTCTGGGTGCGTTCTAGTTGAAGCAAACGATTGAAATAGAAGCGGTATTTGTCCGCTCCCTGTCCAACTTTGAACGCACGCGGGCCTGCAACGTTTGCTAAAATCCCCGCCGACGTTGTGCGATTAAAAATGAAATTCAGCACTACGTCATAATGCTCTCTCCTCGCTCTGCGGATTTCCTGAAGAAGTTTCCACCAATGCCTGTGCAAAATGTAAATCGCATCCAGATTGGGATTGTTGTGAATGATCTCTGCGTTCGAGGGGCTTGTAAATACACCAATGTGAAACAAAGGATTTCGTTGTTTCAAAATTCGGAAGATCGGAGTTGTGACAATCATATCGCCGATTCTGTCAAATCGGAGGATGAGTATCTTACGAACCCTTGTAACATCGACTTGCTGGTCCGAAGGACGGTTGTGAAAAAGGAGTCGCAGAAACGGATAGGCGATCAGATGTCGAAACAGCCACTCCACGACTTCGACCAGACGTCTCATGAACCGACCGCGACAGTTTGCTTGGGTGTGGAGTGATCGGTGCTGTGGGCCGAGAGCAGCCGTCGAATTGCGGCGAGAACATGCTGAGGCGGAATGGTCTTCAGGTCATCGACATCCGTTACCAGCGCTTCATGTGGTGCGTTGTATGGTTCCCAGATACGGAGGTCCTTGTTTGATTGGACGTAGAGAACGACCGACGGGATTTGAAACGCGGCGGCCAGGTGAACGGCCGATGTATCGGGAGTCACCAGCAAGCTCAATCGTTGAACCACTGCCGCGAACTGGTCGAAGGAATGTGTTTCCGGAGAGAGAACTACATTCGGCGTGGATGACGCAATTGCCATTGCTTGCTCCTTCTCGGTTGGGTCGAACAACAGGAGGATGGGCCTCTGTGGGAACTCTTCTTGTAGACTCCGACACAGTTCACGAAAGTTCTGCACTCCCCAGTACCGAGCTCCGTTGGCCGGGGAAATATTCACCCCGATCACCGCACGCCCGTCAAAGTCTTGCCCTTTCCAAAATTCTTTCGCGAACACTCCCGAGGGAGTCGAGACCTGATACCGCAAACGGAGTGACGTTCTATTCTCCTCTACCTTGAACACTTGAAGAAGCTCCAAGAGTCTATCGACGATGTGGGTGTCTTTCCGTGAAAGAAGCGGGACGTTGATGTCGTAGACGTACGAGTTTTCTTTCGCGAGACCGACATTCCACGTTCCACCTGCCAGGGCAAGCAACAAGGTGGACGTTGCTGAAGGATTATCCATCAGGTCGATAACGAAATCGTACTGTTCAGCTCGAAGGTTTCGGAGAAGTCTCATGATCGAGAAAACGTTCTTATCGTAGACCCACCGTTTTCTGATCAGCGGCTCATTATCGAGCACAAAACAATTATTCCTGCTCAGGAGGATGTCGACCGTTGCTGACGGATACCGCCCCTTCAATGCCGCAAAGAGGGGTGTGGACACCAGGACGTCGCCGATTCGGTCCTGGCGAACGAAGAGGAACTTGCAGCCGTTGAAATCCATACCGGGAGTCAGCAGTTTCCACCTTTTGATGAAGAGCCCCAGGAGCCGCAAGAGAAGTCTCCGAAATCCTATTTCAACACTTTTGAGGGGCTCCATCGTTCAGGCTTTCCTGCTGAGCTCCGGCTCGTTTTCAAATTGCAATGAATAGAGCCTTCTGTAAAGACCACTCTCCTTTTGAAGCAATTCAGCATGTGCCCCTTCCTCCACAAGAACTCCTCGTTCCAAAACGAAAATCCGGTCACAACGATGAACCGTGGAAAGGCGGTGGGCTATAACGAACGTTGTACGGCCGTGCATAAGCCGATCTACGGCTTCTTGCACCATCATTTCTGATTCCGTATCAAGGGCTGAGGTAGCCTCATCAAGGAGAAGAATCTTCGGATTGCGGAGAATTGCCCGTGCAATCGCAATGCGCTGACGCTGTCCGCCGGAAAGCTGCACGCCGCGTTCTCCAACTTCCGTCTGATAGCCTTTCTCAAGACTCCGGATGAACTCATGCGCATTCGCCATCTTGGCGGCCTTCACAACTTCCTCTTCAGAAGCTTCTAATCTTCCATACCGAATATTATCAAGAACGGAACCCGAAAAAAGCAACACATCCTGTGGAACGATGGCTATGTATGCTCGGAGCTCATTCAGATTCATTCCGCCTGTGTCTATTCCATCGATGAGAATCTTGCCGCCGGTCGGCTCATAGAATCGTGGAATGAGATTGATGAGTGTGGTCTTGCCGCTCCCGCTCGGACCGACTAAGGCGACCTTTTCTCCGCTCCGCACGGCAAAGCTGATCCTCCTCAGGGCCGGAATATCCGGGGCGTACGAGAAACCGACATCGCGGAATTCGACTTCACCACGATCAATGTCAACGCGTGGGCCAACAGTTGTGAAACGCTCCTTTTCAAGGTCAAGCATAGCGAAAATGTAATGCGCCGACACAAGCGTTTTCTGGAGCCGCGCGACGCCCTCGCCAAGGCCTTTGACCGGTTTCGCGAGCGAAATCATGAGCAGCAAAAAATAGATCATCGCCTCGATGGTCATACTTCCCTGAATAAACAAGTACCCGGTAAACACAACAAGCAGTGACGTCACAGCGGTGTTAAAGAGCTCGTTCGTGGGGCTGAGATATGCCATCGTACGGACGATCTTCATGGAATGGTGATAGTTCTCCTCTACCTTGTGCCTAAATGATGTTCGCTCGTGTTCTTCGCGGCTAAACGACTTGACGACGCGGATGGCGTTGATCTTTTCCTGCAGGAATGCAGAAATGTCAGCGAGGGTATTGGTGAGATAGTGGCTGTGCGTTCGAATTCGGTCGCCGAATTGTCGCGAGATAATTCCGGAAACCGTAAAGATGATAACGGTAAAGAGCGTAAGTTGCCAATTGGTATAAAACAACACTGTGGCAAAGATAAGCGCGTAAATGATGTTTTGGGCAATTTCGATGATAAGATACAGTGATTGTTCCAGTGCGTTGACATCATTCGTAATGCGAGACATGATGCGGCCGGTCTTTTCGGTATCGAAATACCGAACGGGAAGGAAGACGATGGAGTCAAACAACTCGATACGAAATCGCATCAAGATTTTCTGCTGCACCGAGCTCATCACGTACTCGCGGATATAGACAAAGATGACCTTTACGACGATGATCCCCACAACTGCAAGAGCAAAGGTGATGATCAGACGGAAGCTTTCCTCGTATCCGTGTATGTGGAGGGAATAGACCGACTGCCCGAGTATCTCAAAGGGCACGTCGACAAGTATTTCCTGACCACGACGTACGAGGTCGCTGATCTGCTGCAGAACATTCACCAGTCGAGCGATCAGGAAGGCGCCGACCGTATCGGCAAAACTCATAATGGCGACCGAGATGAGGCCGGCAGCAATGCGAGATTTGAAGCGGAGGAAGTATGTGAGGAGCCTGAGGAACGTCTTCATGCTTGATGGTCTGGAACAAACGTACACGTTTTTTGTCCGAATCGCAATTACGACTGCGGTTGCCGTCCGACGGCTCCCTTTCTTGCAAGACACTCCGCGCATTCACACAAATCCCGCAATCGCTGGTAGGTGTAGATTCCCGTCCGATGCCCATCGCCCCAGTGCATCGCAATAGCGTACGATCCGACCGGTTCTGCTCCGGCCAATGCATACTTTCCCGGCATTTCAGGCTGAATGACCGGAAGGTAACTCTTGAGCAGCACTGTTTCTCCCTGGCAGCTCGCACAAGGGCAATTATCTCGCAATGACTTCAGCGTTATGACGCTCTGGTGGTTATCATCCCACAGGATGGACAGCGCTTCGGTATTAGCCAGCTTGATTTGCTTAGGAACCATGGAATACTCCTGGCTGAAATGAAAAAGGACAATCGTTGGATTGTCCTTTCAACGCTGATAGTTTGACGCACTTTCGATTTCGTGGACCGTACCGGGCTCGAACCGGTGACCTCCACAATGCCATTGTGGCGCTCTCCCATACTGAGCTAACG
>CAYJSZ010000043.1:0-18586 GCA_964372545.1 uncultured Ignavibacteriaceae bacterium | reverse complement strand
TTGGCGACAATATCGTCCATTTCATGCAGATGCCGGTTCACGTAGTCGGTAGATCCGATCATCCCCTCCTCTTCGCCCATAAAAAAGACGAAACGCAGTGTTCGTTTTGGTTTCAAGGCAAGCTGTTTTATGGCTCGAGCGGTTTCAAGTAACGCCGCGCAGCCGGCAGCGTTATCCAGTGCACCGGGACCGAGGTCGTTCGAGTCGAGATGCGCACCGAGCAGAACGACCTCTTCGGGCTTTTCGGCCCCGCGAATTTCTCCGACCACGTTGTTCGCCATGAACGCAGGCCCGGTAGTATTCTTCACGTTGACACGAACACGGACATCTTTCTTGGCCGCGAGCAAACGACGTAAGAGCTCGACATCTTCCTTGGCGAGTGCAACGGATGGAATCGGAGACAGCTCCGCGTTGAACGAAACGGGGGCGGTGTAGAGCAGCGTGCGTTCTTTGTCGGACGCAATCAGCACGGCAAGCGCCCCAGCCTGAGCGGATTCCTTGACAAAGAGAGGCGTACGATAGAAGTTTCCGATCACCTCGTCGAGTGTTACGCCGGCCAGAGCAATCAATACGATAGCCCCCCTCAGCTTTGATCTCACAGCAGCGATCTCTTCGGGCTTCCCAGACCCACCGTCAACCAACGGACCTTGAACTCCGTTTCCGGGCGTGCTCGGCGTCCAGGTGTATGAAGCGGCCGTAAGGGGTCGAGCTGTAGGAGAAACAAGCTGCACAGACGATGTGCCGCGGGTCCAGCGGGCAGACATGCGGAACGGCTCGAGGTGAACGTTGGTCAACCCCATCTGCCGCATCCAGTCCATCACCGCCTTTTCGGCACGGTCGCCACCGGGATTCCCTGTCAGCCGATGGCCGATATCGTCCGTCAGGCGGTAGACGTATTCCATTTGCCGACCGCGAGTCGCTATTTCTTCCTTCAGGCGTTGAAGGTCGGTGCCGAGGTCCTGTCCAAGAAGAATGAATGAACAAGCAATCGTCAGAACAAGAACACTGCATCGTTTTCGGATCATGTTTTTCCTCGACATTATTTATCGGATCTTTAACACTATTCTTCCAAACTGCTCCGCCTCTTCCATTCTCCTGTGGGCTGCCTGTATTTCGCTTAAGGGAAACACGTTGTCGATGACCGGACGAAGACCGCCGGCGCCGTACAACTCAATCGCCTTCTCGAATTCTTCCTGCGTTCCCATCGTTGAGCCGATGACCGCGAGCTGCTTCCAAAAGATTCTCCTCACCATCACTTCTTTGGCAGGACCCAACGTTGCGCCGAATGTGATAACGCGACCACCGGGCCGAACCAGATCGAGTGCCTTGTCAAATGTTTCTCCGCCGGCGCTATCGACCACGACGTCCGGCCCTCTGCCGTTTGTCATAGCACGGATCTCCTTCACCCAATCTTGCGTTCGGTAGTTCGCTCCGCCTTCCGCTCCGAGTGCTCGCGCACGCTCGATTTTGCCGTCACTGCCCGAGGTGACAAAGACTCTCGCTCCTAATTTCTTGGCGATCTGCAAGACAAAGAGGGCAACGCCGCCTCCGATCCCAATGACAACCACCGTCTCACCCGCCTGTATCCGGCCGCGTGTGATCACGGCGCGGTAGGCAGTCATTGCTGCGAGCGGTGTTGCTGCCGCTTCTTCCCACGCGAGTTGGTCGGGTTTCGGAAAGACGTTGCTGGCGGGAACTTTGACAAACTCCGCATACGTGCCATCGTCGGGCAGTCCGAGAATGCGAAAATCGTTTCTCTGAACTGCCGGGTCGTCGCCCCAGTCGAGACAGGGATTGATGAGGACGGACTTGCCGACCAGAGACGGGTCAACGCCCGGACCGACCGAAGCGACTTCGCCCGCGCCGTCGGAGCCGAGTATGATCGGAAGCTTGATGCCGGCGTAACGACCGGAGCGAATCCAGACGTCGCGATGGTTCATCGCGGCTGCTTTCAAGCGTACGACCAGTTCGTTCGGTCCCGGTTGAGGATCGGGAACATCTTCGAGCAAAAGCTTTTCGGGTCCGCCAAGTTCACGAAGAACAACTGCCTTCATCGCACTTCTCCGAAGAGATCCTGGAGGATTTTTCGAGCTTGTTCTTCCTGCTCTTCTCGCACGTACAGGTCGACACCGGCGGGAGTGCCCACGCCAAACGAGCCGAACATGCCGACTTCGGGGGATTGAATCAACGACTCGATGTTTTCTTGTTTCAATCGCTGCTGGGCCTGTTCAGCCGTCATGCGATCCGGGAAATTTTTGATTTTCGCCAGCGTCATGGCAGACCTTCCGAAGGACGGTCAATGGAATCGAAATGGGACACCGAACAATACTCCGAGCAGGTCCCCGAACAGGTAGGTTGCGAGTGCCGTGCCGAGCAGAAGCCCCGTATTTTCGAGCGCCTCACGTTTGAAGTTCGTCTCATTCACCACAGAAACGTAAAAGGTGAACGCCACACTCAAGAGCATGGCAAAAACCACGGACACCGAGAATGCTAACACCATGCTGTGCGTCAGGAAGTACGGCAGCGCAAGCAGAATGACGGCCATCAGGTATGTGCCGCTGGTAACGAGTGCTGAGGTGAACGGAGATTTTCTCGTTTCACTTTTCGCCTTGAGGTATGCTGCCACGCCCATCGAGATGCTTGCTGCAAACCCGACAATAAGCCCGGCAATGCCCGCCATCAGCGTGGAGCCGGTGACACCGAGAAAGCCTGCATGCACGCCGGTGATTTCGATGATGGCGTCCGAGAGGCCCAGTGCGATGAACCCGATGTACCGAATGACCGGCTCTTCCACTTGAGAGACAAAGAAGCGTTCGTGCTCTTCTTCGTCTTTGATGATCGAGTGCAATTGACCTTGAGCCTGTGGCTCCATGCGCGGGATCCACGCCCGATACTGTTCAATAACCTTCTTCTCATGCAGCTCAAGAAATTTCATCGTGAACACCAATCCGACGAGCTTGCGCATGAAGAGCAACGACTTCACCGCGAGCGCATTGACGGTCCGAGCATCCCTGCCCGCGATGTCTTTCCAGAACAGGTAATGCTGATACTCCGTGTCAGCCAGCGACTTCAACCACTGTTTTCGTTGCTGGTCCTGTTCCGTATCCGACAACGTGTTGTAGACGACCCAGTCAAAATATTCATCATCCACGAAGCTCTGGGCTTCGTGGGCCAGATGGTCTTTTTCGTCTTGGCTCATAGGCGATGCGGGTCTATTCATTTCCAGATGAGTTCCTCTTCGAGAGTAGATGTTCATCAATCCAGTCAAGTACCGTCTTATACCATAGCTCGGCGTTCGCCGGTTTCATGACCCAATGGCCTTCATCGGGGAAATACAACATCTTCGACCTGACACCCTGACGCTGCAGCGCAGTGAAGACCTGGAAGCCTTCGCTCACATCAACGCGGAAATCCTGCTGTCCATGCACCACGAGCATGGGCGTTTTGAACTTGTGGGCATTCATGAGCGGCGACCAGCGGTTGTACAGCTCGGGATTCCTATATGGCGTTCCGCCGTACTCCCATTCGACAAACCAGAGCTCTTCCGTTGTGCCGTACATGCTCCACGGGTTAAAGACCCCGTCGTGATTCACCAGACATTTGAATCGGTCGGTATTGCCTTCGATCCAATTGATCATGTAGCCGCCGTAGGATGCGCCCGCAGCGGCCATCCTGTTGCCGTCGACGAATGAATACGTCTTCAGGATGTAGTCGACACCATTCATCAGGTCCTCGAAAACCTTTCCTCCCCAGTCTTTGCTGATGTCGTCGGTGAATCGTTGTCCGTATCCCGTGCTGCCGCGGGGGTTGACCATCGCGACGACGTATCCGCGGGTGGCAAACATCTGTGCGCTCCATCGATAATGGAACTGGTCGCCCCACTGCCCTTGCGGTCCGCCGTGGATAAGATAGACAAAGGGATATTTCTTGTTCGAATCAAACGCGGGGGGCCTCACGATCCAGCCGTGAACCTTCGTTCCGCCTGCTCCCTCGAACCAGAAATCCTCTTTCGGGTTCATGTCGAGCTTTGCTGTTCGTTCGGCATTGACGCGCGTGAGCTGCTTGAGATTCTTGCCGTCGATATCCATGCGATGCAACTCCGCGGGGACGTTGATTGCTTCGCGAAGGAACACAAGGCTCTTGCCGTCGGGAGAGATGCGGACCTGCGTGTTGTACCCGTTGGTGAGTATCGGCTCTACCTTTTTGTTCCCCACGGTCACCCGGAATATCGATTCGCTGCCCTTGTCATCAGCAGTAACGTAGAGCGTCTTCGAGTCGGGGGCCCAGACAACGTCGTGAACGCTGTAGTCGAAGCTCTCCGTCAGATTGATCTGTTTGCCGGTTGCCCGCTCATACAGCACGAGCTGATTCCGGTCGGCTTCAAAGCCGGGGCGATCCATTTTTCGGTACGCGATGTATTTTCCATCGGGCGAGTAAATCGGCTGGCTGTCATTCGCCGGATTGTCTGTGATCTTCTTCGCGCTGCCGCCACCGACCGGCACAACGAACAGGTCGTTATTCGTGCTGGTGGCAATCATCGGGTCCATGTTGCGCGTTAAGACCATCTCCTTGCTATCGGGAGAAAACGCGTAATCCCAGCTTCCGCCTAAATCCACCGGCGGTGTGTCGTAATCGCCCGGCGTCAAGTCGAGAGCTTTTCCACCATCGGCGGACAGAACAAACAGATGGCTCCGCTTTCCGTCTTTCCACGCGTTCCAGACCCGGTAGGGTAAGCGGTCAAAAATCTTCGCTTTGACCTTGCTCTTCTCCGCCTGTTCCTCGCGGTTCTTGTTGCAATCATCGTCCGGACAATCGGGATACACTTCCGATGCGAACGCAAACCACTTGCCGTCCGGCGAGAGCTGCATCCCGGAAACCCCCGTCGAGACCGAGGATACTCTTCTCGCTTCTCCGCCTTCAAGCGAGATCGTCCAGATTTGCGATTCACCGTCCCGCGTCGAGACGAACGCAATGCTCTTGCCGTCTGGCGACCAGCGCGGGTTGTTGTTGCCGCGTTTCGCGGCGGTGAGCTGTCGGACTTCTCCGCCACTAACCGAAATGAGATAGATATTGCTGTTGGTGTTGTTTTCCACCTTGTTGTGGAAGGTCACGACAAACGCGATGGTCTTGCCGTCGGGTGAGACCTGTGGGTCGGATAAGCGACCCATACCGATGAGATCGTCGAAAGTTATCGGCTGTTTGGTTTGCGCCCCCAGGAGCGCCGTGCATACAATCAAAAGCACGAGTATCTTTTTCATGTCAACCTCCATACGGAAGCACAGTAAGAAGAAGTGTCGGACGAGAACTGCGTATGTTTGCGTGGTAGTGCTGGAAAGAGAAAAGGTGCAGCGTGGTTCTGCGCCTTCACCTTACACCGGTTGAGGAATCCCTTCCTCCTGATACAGCTCTGTGCGGACGATCTTGCGGAACCGTTCCGGCATTTTCTCGAAGGCGTGGTCCCAGCACAGGTTGTTCGATAGGAACCAGTTTGCCAGGATATCACCGTCGTCGCTTCTCCAGCGGTCCCAGTAGCCGTCGCTAGGGCGCTCGATTTTCCAGAGAAATTTTCGTTTACACTGCGCACAGACAGCCGTTTTGACAAGACTCATCGCAATCCCTCGTAAGTACGATGTGGAGAATCAACGCCAAAATAACGAGAATCGTTTAGAAAAGCAAAGCCCGCATAGGACCTTGATTCCGACGTAGACCCACTGGTTCTCGACGGACATTTCGTTACTCGGAACAACAAGTTTAAGTCAGCCAATGAGATCAAGCAATTCACATTCTCTCCCCTGTGCGGCTTGTCTTTCTAATGAGACAACGGTCTCACTCACCAGGTGATGCCGCTTGATGCGGGGAGCCACTTTCTTTTTTAAAAAAGAAAGTGGCAGAAAGAAAAACCTCCCGAAATCGGAACGGGGGGGAGAATTCCTCCCGACGCACAAGGCCATACATTTCGCCCGTAAAGAGAGATGCAAGCTTGAAGCAGAGTGCAGGTGGGCGAAATGTAAACGCACGGAGTAAGCCTGCCATCGCACGGGCCACGATTTCGGGAGGACAAAAGGAAAATTTCTCTATCGAATGTTAGTCGGATGTTAGGTGGGACCGGAATGCGAAGACGGGTCCACTTACACGCGATTCTCTTCATCCATCTTCGCAAAGTTCACCCCGCATCACACCCATCTTGAAAGTTTCACCGCAGCGAGGGATCCGCATCTACGCCGGCTTGAGAATAATCCCCTTGCTCCGATGCCCGTTAATCTTGACCGTGAGCGGCTTGTCGAACTGCAAATGTCGCACGAACTCCATCTCCTCAACCGCTTTCTGCTGCTGCAGCCACTCCCAGTCGATGTAGCCTTTCTGAACTTTCGAATTCACGGTAAAATAACTGACCATGAACGATGTGATGTTCTGGAAAAAATGAGAGCCCTGTGAGGGCACCACTTCCATGTCTTTGAACCCGGTCTCCACGATGGCTTTCGCTCCCGAAATTTGATCCCATTTCACCGGAATTCCAAGCCAGGGGTCGAGGGTGCCCCAACGACCAAGCCCAATCAACAGGTACGGGCGGCCTTGCGCAATCAGTTTTTCGTTCATCTTCGTTACTTCGGTTGCAACATCGAGCGTCTGAGAACGCTCAAACCGCTCAGGGTCGACAAAAACGACATCATAGAGATCCTTCATAATACCGTGGCCGAGTACCTGACTACTCGCACACAGGATGTTTTCTTTCGGTTCATCCTCGACACTCAGCTCCTCCATTTCCCTGCTGATCACAAGCGGTCGCATTTGCAGCAAGCCGAATTCTTTCGGGAGACCTTCCGGCACGGACATCGACACCGCAAATTCGATTTCCACCGGCGTGCCCATCCCCCAGCTCCCCATGTCGATGAGCAGGTCGATAATCTGCGGGAGCGGAAAGATCTTATTCCGGAGGACGGGGGCGAACGAGACGACACGGATTCCGTCGCGCGAGATACCGTCGCGCAGGACATCGTCTTCCGGCAGGTAGGTTGAACCGACGTACTGGAGCGTGCCGTCTGTTTCGGCAACGTCCAATCCGTATCGTTTGAGCAAGACGTCCGTTGTTTCCGAAAAGGAGAGCGGTTCGCCGGCAAGCTCGAGCGCAAAAAAATCCTTCTGCGTGTTCTGCAATGCTTCGGAGGGAGAAAAGAGCTGGAGCAGATGCGTGGGGTATTTTGCACAAAACCGTACCGTCTCCCCACCATCGACGACCATTTTGCCAAGCCCCAAAGCAGTAAGAACAATTCCATCTTGCTGCTGTTGCGGAGGAACCGGGTAAAAGTTGTACGACTTTGCCACTCCGGAAAAGTCCGGATAAAACCGTCCCTTGTGTTCTTCGCCAACCATGCGCTGGATGATGACGGCCATCTTTTCTTCTTCAAGCCGGTACGACGTAACCTTGATGTAATCCTTGGCGCTCTGGTAGAACGTCGATGCATACACTCGCTTGATCGTACTGACTAACTCTCCTAACCGTTGGAAGGGATCGGGGTTGTTGTTCGGGATCATGTACGTCTCGTACACGCCCGCAAAGGGATGGTACTGGGAGTCTTCCAGAAGGCTCGAGGAGCGGACGGCGAGCGGTTCTCGAATCAGGTCGAGAATTGCCGCCAGATCGCCTAAGACTCCTTCGGGGAAACTGCGTGCTTCGAGGAACCGCCTGGTGATTTCGGCATCGTCGTTCGAGTTGAGGGCAAACGCGCGGAGAGTATTTTCATCCAGGAACTGGTCGAAGACGTCGGTTCCGAGCACGACGGCGGGCGGGACTGAAATCTGCACCCCTTCAAATTTGTTCCGGACATTGTAGTTATTGATGAGGATGTTGACGAAGCCGAGACCGCGCGCTTTCCCGCCAAGCGATCCGCCGCCGATCCGCGCAAAGCTCGTGTTGGGGTCGAATGTTTCGTTCGAGAAGTCGGTGATCAGCCCGCGCTGTTGGAGCTTGCGGTATTCTCGAAGGGATGAGATCAAATCCTCGCGCAAGGCGGCGAGCGAGGGATAGTCCGATACTTTGCGCGGGCGGAGTTTGTGGGCGAGCCAGAATTCCGTGCGCGCTTTCAGCCAGTTGGAGAAATGATTCCTCTCCGCATGATAGCGGATGCTTTCTTCCGGAACGAAGTGGAGCTGCTGCTCCAGCGACTTCAGGTCGGACGCCCGGCCCACCTCCTGCCCTTCCGGAAGGCGGAACACAAAATCGCCGAAGCTGAAGTATTGCGTCATGAATTGCCGCAGCTCCATCAGAAACGTCGGAGATTCCTTCATCAAGAACGAAGCCCCGCGGGCCCGCGCCATTTGCTCGAGGTCTGCGTTCGTGGACTGCAGCAGAATGGGGACATCCGGCTGTCTGTTCTTCACTTCGCGGGCAAACGCGAGACCCGCATTGGGGTCCGGCTTGCCGTTTCGGAGAAAATCGACGTCCGAGATGACACCGAGAATATACTGCTCGTACCGCTCAAAATATTGCCACGCCTCTTCGTAGGTTGTGCAGAGAAAAATCTTCGGGCGGGCCCGCATGCGCAGGTACCGGTGTGTCAGGTTTACGCCTTCGGAGATGAGACGCCGGGATTGGTTGAGGATTTCCGTGTACACGATGGGGAGGAACGAGGAGTAGTACCGGACATTGTCTTCGATGACAATAATCGATTGCACGCCGGCGATCATCGTATCGTGTTCGGCGTTCATCTTATCTTCGAGGTGGTTGATGATACCGATGATGAGCCGGAAATCGCCCTGCCAGATGAAGATCTTGTCAAAGACCGACGTATCGTGGTACGTGATCAGGTCCTTCAGCTCCTTGTTGTCGTACGCGAGAAGCACAACGGGAATCTCCAGTCCCGAGGAGCGGACGAGCCGCGCGAGTTTCAGGGCCGTCATATCCTCGATGTGGAGCGTCGTGATGATCAGGTCAAACCGCTTCTCTTCTTTGGCGAGTGCAATCGCCTCTTCGCCGCTCGAAACCCGCGTCAATTCCGGAGAGTGGCTCAGGTGGAGTCCCTGGTACTCGTTCCGGATTAGCTCATACAGCCTTCCATCTTCTTCGAAGAGATAGAGGTCGTACAAGCTTGAGACGAGCAACACATCCCTGATTCTCCGGCGCATGAGGTTCTGGAACCCTTGAAAGCGAGTTCCGTACGCGTGCTCGATCCAGAGTGGGTCGAAGTACTGCTTTTCCGCCACCGGACTCAGCTCCTTCTGTACGATGGATTGGACAAAAAAGAAAACATCGGAGGGGAAGAACTCCGCTCCGATGTTCTGGCATGACGTTGCATCAGACTAATCCTTGATCCATCATCGCGTCGGCAACTTTCAGAAAGCCGCCGATGTTCGCTCCGTTCACGTAATTCCCCGGCGTGCCAAACCGCTCGGCGACGTCCACACACGTCTTGTGGATGCTTTTCATGATCAGATGCAGGCGTTGGTCGACTTCCTCGCGCGTCCAAGAGTACCGCATGCTGTTCTGTGCCATCTCCAACCCCGAGGTGGCAACGCCGCCGGCATTCGCCGCCTTGGCGGGCGCATAGAGAATCCCTGCGTCGCTGAAGAGCTTACCACCTTCGAGGGTCGTCGGCATGTTTGCACCTTCGCTGACGACGTACACACCGTTCTTTAGCAGGTTCTGTGCATCCCTTCCATTTATCTCGTTTTGTGTTGCGCTCGGGAACGCACACTGCGCCTTGTGATCCCACAATGGATTATGGTCCATCGTCCGATCGTACGGCGTGTAGACGGCATTCTTGTACTTCTCAACATATTCCTTCATTCTGCCGCGCCGCACGTTCTTCAGCTCCATCACAAAGTCAAGCTTCTTCTTGTCGATCCCTTCTTCATCATAAATATAGCCGTTGGAGTCTGACAATGTCACGGCCTTGCCATCCATCTGAAGAATTTTCTCAACGGTGTATTGCGCCACATTACCGCTGCCGGAAACGAGACAGACCTTTCCCTCAAGCGATTCGCGTCTCGTCGCCAACATCTCCGCCGCGAAATAGACGGCTCCGTACCCCGTCGCTTCGGGCCGAATCAACGACCCACCCCAACTCAACCCTTTGCCGGTGAGAACCCCGGTAAATTCATTCCTCAACCTCTTATACTGTCCGAACAGGTATCCGATCTCCCGTCCACCGACGCCGATATCGCCCGCCGGCACGTCCGTATCGGGTCCGATGTGCCGGTAGAGCTCGTTCATAAAGCTCTGGCAAAATCGCATCACCTCATTATCGCTCTTTCCTTTGGGGTCAAAATCCGAGCCGCCTTTGCCTCCTCCCATGGGAAGTGTCGTTAGGCTGTTCTTATAGACCTGCTCGAAGGCAAGGAACTTGAGAATGCCAAGGTTGACGGAGGGATGGAACCGGAGTCCCCCTTTGTAGGGACCGATGGCGCTGTTCATCTCAATGCGGTATCCACGGTTGATATGAATTTCACCCTGGTCGTCCATCCAGGGGACGCGGAACATGATGACCCGTTCCGGCTCGACCATGCGTTCGAGAATCTTGTTCGAGCGATACTCGGGATACCGTTCGAGGACGAGCGACAACGATTCGACAACCTCCTGTACTGCCTGATGGAATTCAGGCTCGTGCGGATTTTTTTCTTTGACGTGCGACATGAAATTGCTTCCATAGGTAGACATAAAGAATTCTCCTGTGACTGGTGAGAGGTGCAACGAAGCGCCCCAGTGTTGCTCGATTGTATGTGGTTAGAGTCGTTCGTGTACAGACTACAAGAATCGTTTCTACGGAAAAATCCCCAGCTCTAAGTAGGAGGCTGCGATTTTGTTGATGGCGTTGATAAAGGCAGCAGTTCGAAGATCAATTCGCTGGTGCTGTTTCCATGTTTCCCGGACCTGATGATAGGCGACGATCATCGTGTCTTCTAAGCCTGAATTCACCAGGTCCTCTTCGTCGGGGCCTCGTGCCAATCTTTCCTTTTCTTTGTCGGGGAGAGAATGCTTGGTGATCTGCTCAATCGTGTTGACGATCTGTCTCGTCGATGTCTCTGCGAAACGCTTCCCCAACCTCCCCATCCGGACGTGCTGGAGGTTTTTCAGCCACTCGAAGTAGGAAACCGTGACCCCACCGGCGTTGAGATAGACGTCCGGAAGAACCATAACTCCCCTCTTCACCAACACCTCCTCCGCCTCCGCCGTTGTCGGGCCGTTGGCACCCTCACCGAGTATCTTCGCTTGAATCCGACCCGCGTTCTCCTCCGTAATCTGATTCTCCAGAGCGGCGGGCACGAGAATATCGCATTCTAATTCAAGCGCTACGCGACTGTTCGGGATGTTCGTTGCGTCCGGAAAGCTCAAAATCGACCTTATCTCTTTGCGATGCTTGACGACATCGTCGACATCGAGCCCTTTGGGGTTGTAGATCGCGCCTTCATATTCTGCCAGCCCGACGATGATACAGCCGCCTTCCTGGAGGAACTTTGCTGCATGGTAGCCCACGTTCCCCAGTCCCTGAACGATGACGCGCTTCCCTTCGAGACCCGGCCGTAAGCCCAACGCTTTCATATCCTCCGCGTGGGAACATGCCTCGCGGATGCCGAAGAACACTCCGCGTCCGGTGGCTTCACGCCTTCCCCGGATTCCGCCCTGGCTGATCGGCTTCCCGGTCACGCAGCCCGCCGCGTCGATCGCCTCAGGATGGAACGCCGTATACGTGTCGACGATCCATGCCATTTCGCGCTCCCCGGTGCCGTAGTCCGGCGCAGGAACGTCGAGTCCCGGCCCGATAAAATTCTTTTTCACAAGCTCTGCGGTGTATCTCCGAGTTATCCGTTGAAGCTGAGGCACGGTATATTTTTTCGGATTGACTTTGATCGCTCCTTTAGCGCCGCCGAACGGAACATCTACCACGGCACACTTGTACGTCATCAACGCTGCCAATGCCTTCACCTCATCCTCGTTCACGTCTTCACTGTACCGGATGCCTCCTTTCGTGGGAAGTTTGTGGTGACTGTGCTCGACGCGCCAGGCAGAAATCACCTCGTAGCCCTCATCGGTCTGGATGGGAAACTGAAAACTATAGACACTGTTGCAGACCTTGATCTGCTCCAACAGTCCCAGAGGGTACCCGGTGTAGGATGCCGCCTTGTCAAAATTTGCGGAAACGGTTTCGAAAAAACTGAGGTGCGATTGTTGGGGGGTCATGAGACGTCCAAGGTTGTTCGTGACTGTGAGAGGAACAACAGATGGGGTAACAACTTTTGTGCGAGATAATATTCTGCCTTTTTGGAGTAAGAAGCAAGCCGGAAAACCGCCAGTTTCCTAACGACGCAAATGGATTTCCAAAGAATAGTAGAGACTTCTGAATAACTGATCTTACGCAAGAACGAGAATTGTCGGGTTTTCACCGAGAACACACACACCTCTGCTCCCCTCTCACACCCCACAAGTCCCGCTTTTGAGCCTGCCCGCCGCCTTAGACCCGAATATTGGCAGGCGGGGATTCCGCCTCCAGAGCGGGATTCAAAAAGCGGAACCAACGCTCGAGAGGGGACGTCTGAAGCGAGGATCACAACGCCCGCATCCCGCAAAGCGGGACGCGTAATCAGTCCCCTCTGCAGCGAGAGAGTTGTGTGTAGGGGAGAGGGAATTTAGGCCTGCCTGCGTGCCTTCGGCAGGCAGGGGTGTGTGCTTTTTCCATGATAGTTTTTCTGATTTCGGCCCCTACAAGAGCATCTGCGTAACATCACTGAATAACTGATCTTACGCAGCGATGGATTTTTAGTCCCGCCTCCCATCCCGCCTTCGGCGGGACGCTTGATAACGGGATTCCTGAGAAGCGGAACCACAAAGCCTGCGTCGAGCTCAGGCGAGACGTCACCCCCGCCTGCTATAATAGTACTATTAAAGAGCGGGGCAGGCAAGACTCGAAGAGTCACAAAGGGTTGTTTGTGGAAGACCAACGAGGTCGTAAACGTTCAGAGGGCCGGATAGGGAAAACTCATGTCGTGATTACTTCATGAGCATCGATCGACGTGACGCAACAAACTGCTTCGAGGAAGAGACAGCGAGCGCCTTCATCCGTACGATATAGACGCCTGATGGCATATTCTCCGGGACCCAGGTTATTTCGTAGCTTCCCGCGGCAAGTTCGTCGTCAACGATTGTCGCAATGAGTGAACCGAGAATGTTGAACACCTCAAGGCGAACCCTGCCCACCTCCGGCAGACCGAAACGAATTTTCGTCGAAGGGTTGAAAGGGTTGGGGTAGTTCGGCATCAGCGCAAACTCCTTCGGGGTTTCATCGATCATCGCTACCCCAGTCGGCAACTGCGAAATCGCCGTCGCAGTCCACGTGGCAGACGCCCCGCCGATCAAGGGCGAGCTCGCTCTGACAAGGTATTGTCCGGCTTGATCCCCCACGGTCAGCACCGTTGAAGCGAGCCCTTGAGGATCGGTGGCGGCTCCCGTCGGGTTCACGCTCTGCCCTTTTGCCCCTTGCGGCACTGAAAAAATCGCAAACGAGACGGTCACGCCTGAGATTGGATTGCCCCCGGCGTCCGCCACACGCACGACCAGCGGAGATCGAAGTGCTGTGTTGACCGGAACGCTCTGGTTACCGCCGCTTACCTTTACGAGTTGCGCTGGCGAACCGGCGAGAGCCGTCGCGGTAAACAACACGCCAATAGCATTCTTGTTTGCGAGAGTCGCCATGACGGCATACAGTCCGAGTTTCGAACCTAGCACCAGCGTCGTCGAGGCCTGACCGTTGGCGTCCGTTACCGCGCTCGGTCGGGACAATGCCGTTCCTTGCTGGTCGAACGGGATCGACTGGAAAGCAAAGTTCACTGTTGCGCCGGGCACGAGATTGCCATGCTCATCCCTTACTGTTGCTACAAAGGGACTTAATGGTGAAAAAACCGGACCCCGCTGGTTGTTGCCGGAGGCTGCTGCCAACGTCGCTGCCGCGCCTGCGGTCGCAGTCGCGGTGAAGGTAACGTTTGTTAAACCAGCGGACGAGGCAGTCACAACATATTGACCCGTCCTGTTGCCCAATGTCAGCACCGTCGATGCCTCACCGTTCGCATCCGTGGTCGTACCGGTGACACTCAGACTATGTCCAACGGCGCCATTCGGCGCACCCGCTATTTTAAATGTCACTAACGCCCCTTGCACTGGCGTGTTGAAAATATCCGTTACCATCACAACAAAAGGATTTGGCAACGCGGTAGTGACGACGCCAGACTGATTGTTTCCTGACGTCGAACCGAGCGCGAGCGGTACACCGACTCCCGACTCGCCGATGGCAAAATCACTGAATGACGTCACTCCCGTCGCCTGCGTGCTCGTTGAGGTTCGTGTACCCACTTGCGCATCATTCCAGCCGGCGCCGTCAAATCGCCGGATGATGAAATTGCCGGGATCTGCTCCGTTGTCGATGTCAGCCGGCACAAATGTAAACGTTGCGTCGTAGCTTGTAAAGGCGAGTCCACCGCCTGCGGTGAGCGTCCAATACCGATGAACGCTCTTCGAAGCGAGGAACCCCGAACCGTTCAGGTTGGGGTGTTCTTCTCCGGTCGTAGCGCCCGTGACAGTGCCCGGATTCGTGACGACGAAAGAAGCTATCTCCACGGGCGTAAACTGTGTCGCATCGCCGATGGGAAAGGTAAAGGATTGAGCCCCGCCGGCAAACGATTTCTGAAGATTGCCGACAATATACCTCGTTCCGCTCGCGCCGGAGATCATCCCGCTTTCCCCAATGGCTACTTTTCTGATGCCCGTCGTAATCTTACCATTCGTGAGTGTGAGCGTTCCATTGACTGTGAGGTCTGCACCACTCAAGGATACTCCCTGTGTATCATCGAGCTCAAGATTTTGATAGAAGCCGGATCCTGAAAGCGTGTGCGTCACGGAACCGCCTGTGAGTCGGATCTTTCCCGCGCCGCTATGCGATCCGTTGTTCACAATACTCCCTTTCACGCTCACGGTACGCCCACCGTCGGCAAGTTCCGCGCCGGAAATGGTTAACGTCGCTTGAATGGTGACGTCGGCACTCAACGTCTTTGTCCCACTGCCGCTGAAGGTGAGATTGTTGAGGACACTACTGGAGGTGGGGAGTTCTGGACCCGTGGTGATGCCCGATGCGCCTGTGTATGCAACACTCACCGTAGCGCCAAACGTTGGCGCTGCCGACAAAGCTCCCGCCGATCGGGAGACTGTCGCGCCGTTGCCGAGCGTCAGCGCGTTTGTCGTGTTATCGAGCAGACCGCTGGCGAGAGTGAGCGTGCCGGAAACAGTCACCGGTCCGCCCAGGCTGATTCCCGCACTCCGGTTGAGCGTTAGACCATTCAACGAAACCAGTGGGAGTGCCGTGCTACCGCCCGATCCACCAACAACGATGTTCGAACTGTTTCCCCCTGACAGACCGCCACTCGCAACTGAAATGGCTCCGTTGACAGTTAGTGTGTTCGACCCAAGAGAGAGAGAGCCGCTCGTCAGTGTGATCGTGCCGTTCGTTGTAACGCCCGATGTGAGATTGACACCGGCGCCGTTATCGATCGTCAAATCGTTGGCGGAGGCCGGCAGACCATTGCCTGTGGTTTGAGCCGAGCTTCCGTTGTAGATATAGCTCGCACCGGTGTTGTAGTTTCGGCTGCCGGCAACCTGAATGTTGCCCGTTGCACCCGAAGATGAAATGCCGGCCGGTGAGCCGATGCCGAGCGTCGCGCCTGACTGAAGCGTAAAGCTTCCTGCGCCTGATATGACATGAGTGCCGCAGCGCAGCGTCCCTGATACGGCAAGCGACCGGGATGTCGACACGGTTACGGCGTTCTGCAAGACAACCGTTTTTCCGCTGGCAATGGAGTAGTTGATGTTGGTGGATGTCACCGTTCCTCCCGAATAATTCCAGCTCGATGTACCGGCGCCTCCGGTGAAAGCAATCGTTCCCTCCGCCCCCGCGGTCGTTGCGGTCTGGCGCAGAACTCCACTCGACACGACGAGATCACCTCCCACCTCCAGCGTGTTCGAGCCGGTGGCATTATTAGCCTTCAGGTCTAACGTTCCACCGTTCACAGTAACGTGTCCAGTCACAGAAAGCTTCACACTACTTGTTTGGCTCGTGGTCACTCCCAGGTTCAGCGTTCCTCCTGAGATCGTCGCGTTGCCTGAGACGTTCACGACGGGCGTTCCCGATCCACTGCAGAGAGAGAACGTGCCGCCGGACTGCGCAAGATTGCCCCCGATGTTTAAGGACGGACTCGTGCCCGCAGCCAGCCTGAACGATCCCGTATTCGTGTTCGTGACTGCGAGCGTTCCGTTGACGGTCGTGAGGTTTCCCGCGGCATTGAAGTTATTTGTCTGGTTCGGGCAATTCCAGGTGAAGTTTCCGAACGATTGGTTTAAGCCGGAGGGGGCAGTGGTGTTGGACGTGTACCCGACGATCTCACAAGTCGAATTAACATTCCAGGTTGCAGCCGGAATCACTCCTGCACTGGTCGTGAAATTGTGCTGGTATTTTCCCCCGTCGCCAAAAGAAATCGTGGCTCCACTATTGATCGTCATTGTCCCTGCGCTGTTCAATATGCCGTTGACAGCCAAATCGGTGCCGGTTCCGTTTGCAAGAGTGAGCGAGATTCCGCTACTCAGCGAGATCTGCCCGCCGCCATCAATGGTGACCTCATCAACAGAGACGTTGGCTGTAACCGTTACAACATGTCCATTGCGGACTGCAATTGCGCCGTTCGCTGACGTGGGCGATGAGGCGGCGTCGTTCCAGGTTGAACCTGCGTCGATTGACGTCTCCCACATCGCGACATCGACCCAATTCCCGGTAGTTTTGCTCCGATAAAGAATGTCGGCGGGGTTGACGCTGATGGTGATCGAATTGCTCACCGCCTGGTTCAGTCCACCGCCATCAGCAGCGAGGGTACCGGTGCCAGCCGTTGAGGAAGAGAGATTCATCCAGGATACAATACCCAGGACCGCATTCTTCGTCAGCCCGCCAACATCGGTCGAGCTGAGAGAAAAAGTACTGGAGGAGAGCGTCACAGCACCCGTGAAGTCAAGGTCGGTATTGTCGTTCGCATCCCGCGCAGTTACACCAACCGGGGCGATATTCTCGCCAACGAATTTGCCAGTCTGCGGCTGCGTTGTAAAAACCAGCTTCGTGGCCGTCACGTCGATGACGTTCTTTCCCTCAGCAGAAACCGCATCGGTAAACGAGACAAACTGCGAGCTGGTTGGGCTGCTCGCCGCGGTGACATTCGCCGAGGTGACGCGCAGCCTGAACGCTTGCCCATCCGAGTTGGCAGGCAGGGGATTCTTGAGAGAGATCCTGAGCGATAACGTCTTGCTACCATCGTCCGGCGCGGAAACCGACAAACTGCTGAAGGCAATCGTCGACGTGCCGACCGTACCGCTGGCTACATGCGTTATGCCATCGAACAGATCGGCGGCAAGGATCGCGTTCGACCAATTCGACACGGTGTTGCCGCTCGCTGCCTGAGTGAAGGTAATGGCATTGAGAACGGTCGGGAGAAGATCCGCATCGGCAGAGCCGCCACCGTCGCGGATGGTGACTTGCCAGATCTGTACTCCTTGCGAGGAGGTCAGCGGGCTTGCTGTGTTCTCAAGAGAAGAAACGGTAGCCGCTTCGGACGACGCAACGGCTACGACATCGGAGGCTGAAGAGAAGAGCGCGGCAGTTGTCTGGCTCCCCGTGCCAGGAGAGGTCGTGCGGTAATTCTCCGTTCCGCTGGAGCCGTTGAATTCAAAGACTGCAACGTGATATGTTGTATTCTCTGTAAGTCCCGTGAGATTGAACGTGCTGCCGGAACCGATGAAGGCAACGTAATTCCCCGCGCCGATTTCTGTTCCACTGCCGAACGTTGCGCTGGCCGTGTACGATGTACCGTCCACAGGGTTTGCATCGACCGCGCTGCCCTGTTTGACCAACACGATGCGGCTCGAGCCGTTGCCGTTTGTCCAGTTGACATTCATGGATGTCGTGAGGACGTTCGCGAAGTTTACGTCGGTGGCTGAGGTTGTCGGCTCGGTGGCAAGCGTCGAGCGACTGTTGGGATTGCCTGTTGCGGTCGAAGTGAGGTAATCCGCGGTCGCGCCCGAGCCGTTGAACTCATAGACGCGGAAGTGATACGTTGTCGACGCGCTGAGACCGGTGATCGTCACGGAATTGCCGCTCCCCGAGAAGACCGCGAAGTTGCCCGTCCCTAACTCGCTCCCGCTGCCGAAGGTCGAGTTTGCCGTATAGCCCGTGCCATCAACCGGGTTTGCATCGACTGTGCTGCTCGACTTTGCGAGCACCAGTCGTTTGGCACCGTCGCCGTTCGTCCAGCTTACGGTCATCGAGGTTGTGCCGATGGAGCTGAAGGTGATGTCGTGAGCTTGAGTGGTGGGTTCAACAATGACAACAGCCGGTTCACCGACTGCAAAATCGCTGAAGCTGGTGAAGTTGCTGTACTGGGTGGATGTTCCGGTGCGCGTGTATGTTCCTCCGGTCGGCGTAGTCCAGCCGCCGTTGTACTTCCTAAACTCGAAATTGTCGGTGTTCGCGCCTCCGACATCACCCGAAAGGAATTCCACCTTCAGTTTGTA
>CAYJSZ010000042.1:1394-19213 GCA_964372545.1 uncultured Ignavibacteriaceae bacterium | reverse complement strand
CAGATTGGTTGTGAAACACTTGAAAGAAATACATGTCGCCCCGCTGGGGCTTTCTCGGCTTCTTTTCAAACGATCTATAAACATTGCGCTCCTCCGGAGCGCTGTGACCGGGTCTGACGTTATTCAGTTATGCAGTCCCGTCAGGGACGAAATGTTTATAGCTGTGCCCCCGAGAGTTATTTCGAGCTCCAGAGGAGCGATATGAAATCCGAGAATTGGTTCGATCGTGTATCCAATTTGGAAAGAATTTATGCAATGACTATCAGGACGTGGTTATCTTTCTCCACAAATAATCACAGGGGTTTCAACCCTTTCCAAAAAGCGGTCGACTTGAGTAAATTGAGAATATCCTTTATTGCCTATCGAAGTTCCCGTCGCTTAACGATCCAAAGTACCTTTGAAATCCTTTTCGTCGTTGACTTCCTGCAATTTATTTCCCAAAAGTTTTCTCGTGCTCTTCTCTCAAAACCTGAAGGGCAGAAAGCTTTTCCTCGGGAGACTTATTTGCCCAGTAAGCGATCGAAAGTCTCTCATTGATTTTCTTGCTACTTAGCCTCTTTCCCATCCCTCTACCCTACGATTCTCACTTCAAATTCCATCCCCTAACAAAACGATTCTCTCCCGATTCTTCTTTACGTTCTTCGTCGCATTGCGCGTGTCGATAATACGTGCTGAGTTTGCTGCAATGAATTCATAGTCGTACGCCGTATGGTCTGTTGTGATCAGCACGCAATCGGCACTCTTCAGGAGCGACTTCGATAGCTCTTGCGACTTGAAGCGAACCCCACCGACCTGCACTTCGGGAACGTGCGGGTCGTTGTACATCAGATTCTTCGCTCCGTCGGCGTGGAGAAGCTCCATCACCTTGAGCGCCGGCGAGTGGCGAATATCATCGACATCCCGCTTGAATGCGACTCCGAGGACGAGAATCTTCGCTTCCCCGAGCGTCAGCGGCATCTTGCTGACCTCACGCTGAACCATGCTCTTGACGTAGAACGGCATGTGTTCGTTCGTTTCCGCCGCAAGCGTAATGAACTTCGTCTGAAAATCGTACTGCCGCGCAAGCCAGGCGAGGTAATAAGGGTCGATGAGAATGCAGTGCCCGCCGATGCCGGGACCCGGGTAAAACGGCATGAACCCGAACGGCTTTGTCGACGCTGCTTCGACGACTTCCCACACATTCACTCCTCCCATCCGGTCGCAGAGCTGGGCCAGCTCGTTGACAAGGGCGATGTTCACGCTGCGGAAGATGTTCTCGAGCAGCTTTTCCAATTCCGCAACCCGCGGACTCGAGACCGGAATGACCGTAGACACGACTTGCCCGCTGATCAGGCAGGCAAGGCGCGTACACTCTTCCGTAACGCCGCCAACGATGATCGGTGTGTTGGCGGTCGTCCATTTCTGGTTGCCCGGGTCGATGCGCTCGGGAGAGAACGCAAGGTAGAAATCTTTGCCGACTTTGAGACCGGATTTTTCAAGAATGGGCCTGACATACCCTTCGGTGGTATTCGGGAAAGAAGTGCTTTTGAGAACAACGAGCTGGTCTTTCCGGAGACGGGGATAAATCTGCTCGGCTGCGGTCAGAATGAATGAGATGTCCGGTTCTTTGTTCGGTGTGAACGGCGTCGGGACACAGATAAAGATAGCGTCCAGTGAGCCGACACCATGATAGGTACCGACTGCTGTGAGAGTTCCTCTTGTTACCGCCTGGTGAAGTTTTGTTCCGTCAACATCACCTATATAATTTTTGCCGGCGTTAACATCCTTCACCTTGGTCTTGTCGACATCAATGCCGATCGTCTTGAAGCCTTTGGATGCAAACTCGACGGCCAGCGGAAGTCCGACATAACCCAGACCGACGACGCCGACGGTTGCTTTCTTCGTTTTTATCTTTTGTTCGAGAGTCATGGAGCAGGTTCGAATGATGCCGGCCGAAATCCTCTTTCATGAATGCAAACGATGTCACACCCTCTAACGCGAAGACGTCCCGTCGAGCGATGGCACAGCTTTACACTGCTCGGTGGGACACCCGCCAGTCCCGCAACCTTTTAAGCCCAAATGAGCGGGATGTCCCGCTTTCTCAGGATTCCGCTCAATGGCGGGATTCGGAAAGCGGAACCGTACAGCGGCAAACGCGTAGCGCCCGCCTGAACGCCCAGCCCGAACAGACTTGTCCTTCTGGCGGGCGAAGGCGGGCAGGGGCTGGCCTTTGCATGAGTTTATCTTTCTAACACCAGGGGCGGCGGCCTGTGCTGGTTCAACCTATTCCGCCTCCACCTTTTGCTTTTGATACGATTCGATCACCTTTTCTGCTTGCTCACGCGGCATCTCGTCATAATGCGAGAACCGCGTTCTGTACACGCCGCGTCCCTGCGTCATGGAACGCAAGATGGTCGAATACTTATACAGCTCCGCCATCGGCACGAGCGCTTTGATCTTCTGGAAATGTCCTTCCGATTCCATGCCGAGTATCTTTCCCCGCCGACCCGAGATATCGCCCATGACGTCGCCCATGTACTCATCGGGAACCGTCACTTCAATTTCGTTGATCGGCTCCAGCAGAATCGGCCGCGCATCCTGGAATCCCTTCTTGAACGCCATCAGGCCGGCAATCTTAAATGAATGCTCATCGGAGTCGACGGAGTGATAGGAGCCGTCGTGAAGCGTTACCTTCACATCGACTACTTCGTAGCCTGCAATGACGCCTTTGGTCATTGCCTCCACAACGCCTTTCTCCACGGCGGGAACAAAACGGCCGGGAACGACGCCGCCCACGATCGCATCCTCAAACTCGAATCCGGAACCTCGCTGCGTCGGCTCTATTTTTAAATGCACATGACCGTATTGCCCGCGACCGCCCGTCTGTTTCTTGTGCTTGTACTCGACGTCCGGCACGGTTGCCTTGATCGTCTCTTTGTAGGGAATCTTCGGCTCGGCCAACTCCACATCCACACCGTACCGGTCTTTGAATCGCTTGGTGATAATCAGCAGATGCAGCTCGCCCTGGCCCGCGATGACGGTTTGGCTCAGCTTGCCGTCGACTTGAATGAGGAACGTCGGGTCTTCTTCATGGAGCGTGTGCAGCCCCGTGGCGATCTTCTCTTCATCCCCTTTGGCCTTCGAAACGATGGCCATCCGGATGACCGGCTCGGGGAACTCGATCTTCGGAAACTCCACCGGGAAGTTCTTGCTGCTGAGCGTGTTGTTCGTGTGCGTGTCTTTCAGTTTTACGACGGCGCCAATATCGCCGGCAATCAGTTTCCCCGTCTCTTTTCGTTCCTTTCCGTTCATGACAAAAATCTGCCCGAGCCGTTCCGACTTGCCGTTTGATTCATTCACCATGTCCATGCCGGCGTGTACCGTCCCGGAATAGACCCGGATAAACGAGAGTTCTCCCACGTGTTGTTCCGACACGGTCTTGAACACAAACACGGCCCGTTCTCCCGCCGGGTTCGGAGCGACGTCGATCTCCTTCTTCAGGCGCAAATCCGTCGCGTTCACGGAGCCACGATCGAGAGGCGAGGGCGCATACGAAACGAGGAAGTCGAGCAGCGGATTCACGCCGATATTCAGGTCGGCTGCCGCGCAGAATACCGGGAAAATCTTTCGCGTGTTGAGTGCCAACCGAAGACCCTGCTGAAGATCGGCTTCATGCAGCGTCCCTTCCTCAAAGAATTTATTCATTAAGGCTTCATCGGTCTCGGCGATCTTCTCGATCAGCACCTCGTGCAACTGCTCCGCTCTCTGCTTCACATCCGCCGGAATGTCGGTTTCCGTCACCTTGCCGCTCCCGTCGCGCTGGAACTTCAGCAGCTTCATGTTCAAGACGTCGACCACCGAATCGAACGGCAACCCTTCGTTGACCGGGAATTGAACGATCGTGACGTCATGCCCGAAGCGTTCGCGTGCCGTGGAAACGGCGTTCTCAAAATCCGAGTTCTCGTTGTCGAGCTTGTTGACCACAAAAACGATGGGGGTATGGTAGGTCTTCGTGTAATTCCAAACGATCTCCGTTCCGACCTCCGTCCCTTCGACCGCTTTGAGAAACGCGACGGCGGTGTCTGCGACACGAAGAGCGCTGAGCACTTCGCCGGTGAAGTCGGTGTAGCCGGGCGTGTCGAGGAGATTCAGTTTGTGCTCTTGCCAATCGCAGTGCAGGAGGGAGGTATTGATGGAGATGCGGCGTTCGATTTCGTCAGGATGGTAATCGGAAACTGTGGAGCCTTCGGCAATCGTTCCGATGCGGTTGATAGTCCTGGTGTTGAAGAGAACGCATTCGGTCAGCGTGGTCTTGCCGGATCCCCCGTGACCGATCAATGCAATGTTTCGAATTTTCTCCAGAGAGTAATCCTTCTGAGGTGCATGTGCCAAAGTCTCATCTCCTCTGAATCAATGGTGTGAATAGGAGGAAGGTTTCAAATCCTCGCGACCGTGTCGCGAGATATTGCAGCCGAGTAGAACGAGGAACCTCCAACGGACCGCGTATCTCACCCGGTCGGCAATAGAACACCGCTCACGAAGGCCGTTTACCGCGCATCCCCTCAAACCAGGAGACAATCCCGTTGATGAATCCACTGAACGTTGACGTCATCCGGAAGATCGGTTCCTCCAGCCATTGCTGCACTCTCTGCTCCAAGGCGACGACGTTGTCCGCTGCCGACTTGATCGACTCCAGGGAGCCTTTCATGATGTTGACCTGCTCGTCGATCTTCGTTGCAATCGACCGAAATTTTTCGGTGATAAACAGCAGGTTCTCGAGCACCGGCTTCGTGTGCTGGTTGAACTCCGTCAGATTCTGCTGCAGTGCGGTCAGGACGTCCTTGAGCCTGGCGAGGACTACAATCAGATAGATGCAGAGTGCTGATACGCTGACCAATGCGAGAACTTTCGCGACTTCCAGAAGAGTGTCCAACGTGCTATCCTTTCCAGTACCGCGGTGTCATGTGTTGTCCAAGCGACTCAACTTTTGGGTGCGTCGCCCCGCGCTTTTCCGCGCGCGTCGGTGATAATCCGCTCCGCATCGCTCATCAGGGTCTCGGCCTGCTTCCGCGCGTCACTCACGACGTTTTCCGACTTTCGCTTCCCTTCGTTCATAATATCCACGGCCTTGGTTCGCTCACGAGCGATATATTCGTCAGCATTATCCAGCATTTCCGAGGACTTCTCCTTGATATCCCGGCGAAGCTCTCTTCCGCTTTTCGGTGCGTACAACAGCGCCAACACGGCACCAACGACGCTGCCGGCAATAAACCCGACGATTAACCCTTTCGCCATTCCATCGTTGTCATTTGTCATATTCCCTCCTCGATACACGATTCCATGTGTGCCTCAAAAGTAGAAAAATAGTCTAAAAGAAACAAGCTTCGCATTCTACGGGTAGTGTCGTTATTTGCTGGGCTGTCACGCTTGTCCCGACGTTTCTTGTCGGGAGTCCCCCGCAGAAAAGATTTGCGGGGCAGGCATACCGTGACAGGAAAAAGAGAAAACGGTCACGGATTCCTGCCCGACGTGAACTCGTCCTAGTTTCAGCAGGCGGGGGTCCGTGACCTCCTTGTCGACTGAAAGTAGGACACTACTATTCTACGCGTAGTGTCGTAATATGAACGTGGGCAAGGTGCTGCCAGGAGTTATTTATCCGACAAGTTTTTTGGCGGCCAGGTAAGTCCCGACATCATGAACGGAGGACACTACCGTTCTACGCGCGTTACTTTGCACTCAAGGAAAGACGCGGTTTCCCGGCGTTCACCCATGCTGTGTACCAATAGCTCGCCACACGACGAATCGCGTCGTGCATTCTTCGCTCGACCATCCCGTTGAGTTTCATATGATAGAGTTCGTAGTACTGGTCGCTAAACTCGTACTCCGTGCTGCCGCGTCGCTGGACGGCTTTCATGAGATCGGCCTGGGGGATTTCTTTGCGCACTTCAAGGTCTAATGCAAGGACGGAATCGACCAAACGGAAACTTTCCAACACAATGTCGAACGCTTGTGCGAGGGGGTCGTTGATATATTCGACTCTCTCGCCACCGAGCCTGTACTTCTCCCCGAATTTTTCCGGCAGGCGCGATTCCCAGCGTGAGTGAATGCCTTTTTGGTCGGAGAGCTGTCCATCGTAGTTTTCCGTTGTGTGCAACGGCACGTGAGCGTCTGCTATATAATGCCCAAGATTCGAAGCGAAAAACACGATGTCTCGACGGTCGTTGCGCTTCATCGCATTGGAAAGCTTTGTCGTGAACTCGACGATCCGCCATGGAACGGTGCCGTTGCTGTCCACGGTTTCTCTGCCAAATTTCCTGACCGCTTCGTCGAGCGAGCGGGGCAGCTCGCTGAACGGATATTTGCCGTACCGGTCGATATCGATATAATGGTACGGCGCTTCCTTCGGGTCGGAGTACCGACGATTGTCGGGCTCCACCGCTTTGGCGACGATCGTGTCGGCGTTCTCGGTGAAGAACGGCTGCATCTCCGCAGGCAAAGACTGGATCGCGTATTTGTTGATTGCCCTGTGCGCCCAAAATCCCCAGCTGAAAACGGATTGAGAAAGCAGAAGGAGAATGCTGACACTTGATATCAGTATGGCCAGAAGTTTTCTTGCGTTCATACGTTCATGACCTGAGAGAAAATCCTGCCCTGCCGAGTGCCTCGCACAGTCCGACAGGGCAGCATAACGAGCTCGTTATCGAATCTTCTTCTTGTGACGCATCTTTCTCAATCTCTTCTTCCGCTTGTGCGTTGCCATTTTGTGTCGCTTACGCTTTTTGCCGCTTGGCATAATACGCCTCCTTCAGTTGGTTGGAAAATTCAGTTGATTATTCGCCACAGGCAACTCATCAAAGAATCATCCTATGGCTGACCATGCTCAGTTAAAAGCCGCTGAGCCCGTTGTCCTGCACTGCCGTTCGGATCGAGGGCGACTGTTTTACGGAACCAATCGTTCGCCTCCTGTACCGCCTTGTTTGCCCGCTCGGTATTGCCTGCTGTCATTTCTGCTTGCGCGATCCGTAAATTCACGATCCCGAGATTGAACACGCCAAGCAGATGTCGTGGATCGTATTCGAGCGCCTTCAACATTTGTTGTTTCGCCTCACCGGTGCGATCCGTTTCGTAATAACAAATTCCCAGGTCAACCCGCGCATCCACATCCGTAGGATTCTTTCGAAGGTACTCCGTGTAGCGCTGAATGGCCTTATCATAAAACCGGTTGTCGTGGAGTAGATTGGCAAACTGTAACAGCAGAGTATTGTCGTTAGGGCTGGCAACCAGGCGCTTTTCCATCTCCTCGATTTGCTGCAACGCCTGCATGTTCGCTGCGGTAGACTCTTGATCGTGGGTAGGGGGAACATTCTCCATCTTCTTCGCCGTTAACAACTGCAGCGAGACCACGCCGACTGCCAGGAATGCCACGAAACCCGCCATCATCTTCCACGACGGTGCCACTGGACGGTCCGGGGCTTTCTTTTTCTCCTGGCGCTGTTGCGCCGGTTGACGGGGTTGTTGCTGAGCTTCTTTTCCGGACCCTAGAGCGACACCGCAGGACCCACATTGAGCGTTGGCAGGATCATTCTCCGCGCCGCACAATTTGCATCGGACGGTTCCCGATGAACGAGAAGAAACGGATGTGGATACGTCCGGCCAATCGACGGGTTTTCCACAACTTCCGCAAAAACGGTCATCCCATTTCAGCGACGACCCGCATTCCCCGCATAAGATCTTTGGTTTCATCATGCTTACTTCGGCGTCATTTTCTTCAGATTCTCATCGACGGCATGTTTGAGGTCTTTCGAGACTTTGAAGATGGGTACAAAATGTTCATCCACCATCACCTGCGCACCGGTACGAGGATTGCGGGCAACACGCCCTTTGCGCTTCTTCACTTTGAAGCTGCCGAACCCGCGAATCTCGATGTTCTTCCCTTGCTTCAGCGCGTCGATCACAGTCGAGATAAAGCCATCCACCACTGCCTCGGTCTCCACCTTTGTCAAGCCGGTGGCTGATGCAATGACGTCAACGATATCGGCTTTTGTCACGGGACCTCCTGTAGTTGTTAGTAGGGACTGACCATTCTGTATTGGACGATCGATTGCTTGAGGAATTGATCCTTCAAGGCCGCAAGCTCTGAAACACTTTCGCCGAAGAAGCGTTCGAAGAACGGCCTGACCTTCCGCTCCTTCACGATGCGTGGTTTTCCCTCAATACGGCCCAAATCCGCGGCGAGCTTAATTGCATCTTCAAATGTGCCGAGCGTGTCGACAAAGCCGTACTCATGAGCTTGTTTGCCCGTGAAGACCCGTCCGTCGGCATATCGCAGCACCACTTTTCTCTCCAGCTTTCGTTCAGCCACGACCGCATCGACAAACTGGTCGTACACGTTCGCGATGAGCTGGTCGAAGAATTTCTTTTCCTCTTCGGTCGATTTACGGAACGGCGAACCGATGTCTTTCATCTTGCCGCTCTTGTACGTCGGCGTCTCTACACCGATCTTCTTCATCAGCTCTTCGACCTGAAAGTACTGGATGATGACGCCGATGCTGCCGGTGAGCGTGCCGGGATTGGCAACGATGGTGTTCGCACCGAGCGATACATAGTATCCGCCGCTCGCCGCGACTTCACCCATCGAGACAACCACGGGTTTTCCACTTTCACGCGTCTTCTTTGCCTCTTCGTAGATTTCCTGACTCGCCGCCACACCGCCGCCGGGTGAATTCACGCGGAAGACGATCGCCTTGACGGATTTGTTCTCGCGATATTTCTTGAACTGCCGAACGATATCGCCGGAGGAGAGGATGGGCTCGTTGAGCTCAATAAGCGCGACTTTCTCGCCTGACGTGGAAGCGGTGTCGTCGTAGGGTTCGGAGAACAGCCAACTGAAGAACAGGAAGGTAAAAATGCTGAAGAAGAAGATGGCAGCAGCAAGGATTCCGATGACCCACTTTGCTCTCTTAGACATTATCATTCATGGCTATGGCAACAGATGAGCCTATACCAGCGCTGTAACTCATTGAAAAACAGTGAATTATAAGAAATCGGCGGCATAAAGTCAATTGATTGTACAAAGAAAAAAGCCCCGAGCACATCCGCTGTGTCAGGGCTCTCACAACCGCCTTCCTTTCCCTCAATCCTGCCCGTCGCTATGATGCGCGAGAAATCGCTCTGCATCGATCGCAGCCATACAGCCTGTGCCCGCCGCACTCACTGCCTGGCGATACACTGAATCGGCAACGTCGCCCGCTGCGAAAACGCCGGGGACGTTCGTGGCCGTGCTGCGGCCTTTCGTCAGAATGTACCCGACGGAATCCATCTCAACCTGACCCTCGAAGATTTTCGTATTCGGCTGATGGCCGATGGCAAGAAAGAGACCGTCGCATGTGAAGTCGGTCAGTTCACCGGTTTTCAGATTCTTTAGCTTCACGCCGGTAATGGTCTTTCTGCCGTTCTCGTTTTTTCCGAGCACCTCATCGACCGCACTGTCCCAGATGAATTCGATCTTGGGATTCTTCCGCGCGCGCTCCTGCATGATCTTCGAAGCCCGCAATTCATTCCGACGGTGAACGATGGTAACCTTCGAGGCAAACTTCGTAAGGTACGTTGCTTCTTCCATTGCCGTGTCCCCACCGCCCACGACGACCACATGCTGATTCTTAAAGAAGAATCCATCGCACGTTGCGCAGGCCGAGACGCCGTAGCCCATGTACTCAGCTTCCGAAGGTAAGCCCAGCAGCTTTGCCGAAGCTCCCGTGGAGATAATGACGGAGTCCGCAACATAGTCTTCGCCGTCTGCTATGAGCTTGAATGGACGCTTAGAAAAATCCACTTCTGTTACTTCTTTGAAGAAGCACTGAGCACCAAACTTTTGCGCCTGCTTGCGAAAGAGCTCCATCATCTGCGGACCCATGATGCCATCCGGAAATCCAGGATAGTTTTCAACTTCGGTGGTAATCGTTAATTGTCCGCCGGGTTGATTGCCTTCGAAGACGATGGGGTTCAGATTTGCTCTCGCCGTGTACAGCGCGGCGGTGAGACCCGCGGCGCCCGATCCTACGATGATAACTTTATGATGATTGGTTTCTGACATGAGTTTGGTGAGTGGTTCACCCCGTTAACGGGGTTAATTGTGCGTTTTTTGTTCCGCTTCTTGGAATCTTCCGTCCCGAACTTTGTTCGGGACGAGAATGCTCGTCACACCGTGAGGCGTGACGGCACCGCTGACAAGCGGAATCCCGGAAGGCGGGACATCCCGCTGTTTTCTAGCGGGAGTGAGTGGTTAACTGGTGAGTAGTTGAATGGAAATTTGCCGCACACCACTCACGAATTAACCGATTAACTATTTACGAGATTTCTAATTTGGATCTTTCTAGCACAGCTCCTGCGTTCCGAACCAATCCTTCCCGCTTCGTCCGCTTCATGGCGCTCTTACGGTAACGCTCGGTAAACTCTTGTTGTGAAATATCCGCTAGCTCAGCTAACGCTGGCGCAACATTCCACGTTCTCGGCTGAAACGCCGGCTCGCTCGCTGGCTGCTGGTATTTGTTCCAGGGGCAAACATCCTGACAGATATCGCAGCCGTACACCCAGTTCTGCATGTTAGATGCCTGCTCGGGTAAAAAGGATTCGCGATGCTCTATCGTCAAATATGATATGCACTTGTTGGAATCCAACACATATGGCTGCGTGATAGCGCCTGTGGGGCACGCCTCGATGCAAGCCGTACACGTACCGCAAAAGTCGACCATCGGTTCGTCGTATTCCAGCTCCACGTCGAGAATAATCTCACCGAGGAAAACCCACGAGCCATATTCTTTGGTAATGACATTCGTGTGCTTCCCCAACCAGCCTATTCCTGCCCGAACTGCCCAGGCTTTATCCATGACCGGGCCTGTATCGACATAGAGCTTGCAGTTGATGCCCTGTCCCTGCTCCTTTATATAGTCGAGCAGCTGCCGGAGCTTTTCGGTAACAATGATATGATAATCATCTCCCCAGGCATAGCGAGAAATTTTGCCGACCGACGAGTCGTCAGAATGTTGAACATCGGTATAATAATTCATCGCTACGCAAACAACCGACTTCGCGTTTGGGAGAATGTTGCGCGGGTCGATTCGCTTCTCGAGATTCTCCGCCATCCACTCCATGGTACCATGATAGCCGTGATTCAACCAATCGCGCAGACGCCCTCCCTCTTCTGTCAATTCCTCAGCACGTGCAACTCCAACCTTGGCAAAGCCAAGCTCCAAAGCATGGGATTTTATTTTCGCAGTGAGGTTTTCCAGATTACAACCGTGGTTGCTTTACACGAGTTCTCTTGGACCAACCAACACATCATCACCAACAATCTTGACGGAGTACTGCGTGAGATTTCCTCCGCCTATAATCGCCTTGCCTGTCCGCAAATCGAACGTCCAGCCGTGCATAGGACAGGTTAACGCATGGTCTTTCAGAGTACCTTGATGCAACAATGAAAAATGTTGATGCGGGCAATCGTTCCGTACTGCGAAGACATTCGAGCCGATCTGAAAGAGAGCAATTTCCTCGCCGTCGACTCGAACCGATAGTCCACACGAGGAGAAAAGCTCATTTTTCTTTGCTACTTTAACGAAGCCTTCCATAGTATAGAACAAATCCGAGTTCCCGCAGGTAAACCGCCACAAAGGCACTAAGAAAATACTTTCTTCCTCCTTCGTGCCTGCACGCCGGACTGCGGCGTTTGCCTACTCCGCCGAAGTAGCTTTGGCTACGCAGGCTGAACGGCACGCAGGCGTGTCTTAGAGTCCTGGTGGCAAGCTTTTAACCTAAGGTTACTTTTTGATCGATTACAAAGGCCTTTTCACCCGACTTTACTGTCACGGCTTCAGTATTCGGGTCATGCTCAAAAAAGAGAATCCATTTCTCCTCGTACGCACGGGGGAGAATATTCTTTTTTTCTTCAATCGTTACCAGCGGCCGCACGTCGTACGCCATGACGTACGGATACGGCAGATGCGAAACGGTGGGGAACAAATCGCAGCAAAACAAGATCGAAGTCTTGCCATCGGAGATTTTCGGGAGCTGCTGCGCCATAGTGTGACCGTTGCAGACAATCAATTCGATGCCGGGGAAGATTTCGAACTCGCCATCGACGAATTCAAGCGCACCATGCTCTATCAGCGGCAAATAATCCTCCCGCATAAAACTACCGCGGTCTTTCTCCGTAGGATTCTGTGCAAGCTCCCAGTGTTTCTTTTGAACATAATACTTCGCGTTTCGGAAGGTCGGCACGACTGTTCCATTTTCTCTCGTCGTCGAGCCGCCCGCGTGGTCAAAGTGTAAATGCGTGAGAATCACGTCCGTGATATCATCGGGAGTTAGGCCGTGCTGCTTGAGCGAGCGAACGATATCATGCTGAGCGTTATCGAGCTTGTAGATGTCTTTGAGCTTGTCGTTCCATTTTGTACCGTTGCCATCGTCCACCAAAATGGTCTTGCCGTTGCCGCGGACGAGGAGACATCTCGCCGCAAGGTCAATTCGCCGTCGCTCGTCCGGTGGATTCGTTTTGCTCCAGAACACCCACGGGACGATGCCGAACATCGCGCCGCCGTCCAGCGCAAAGTGGCCTGTTTCGAGCGAGTGTATTTCGTACGGCCCGATGTTCATTGATGAACCACTCGCAACGTTTCTTCCTTGAGATACTGTATGGTCGGGAAATCCGTGCTGCTATACTCGATCTTCTTCCCTCCCTGCAGCTGTTCTATCGTGGCCAGCCATTCTTTCACGCACTCGAGAAAATGCTGCGTCTCGATACCGTGATGGTTCGGGATGTAACGTTCGACTTTGGAAATGCCCTTCGTGAGCTGGCTTCGCGAGCCTTTGAGATTGCCGTTTTCGAGGTGATAAAAACCGACAGCAATTTGGATAAGCCCCTGAATGAACGCACGGTCAAGTTCACGATACTCGTGCCAGAGGTCTTCTAAGACGTCGTGGGCTTCGAAGAAGCGTCGGTCGTTGAAATCTCGTATTCCCTGATGAAAGCGTTCGTCCATTATCAGGCAACATACGAAATAGTGGCATGAAATTCAAAATCGGCAAACAACCTACTACAGATACTTATGCTCGACGATGGTCCCTTTGCCGTCATAAACGTACAGCAACGGAACACCCGTCGGGATGTTCAACTCGAGCACTTGTTCCTTCGAAAGATTGTCGAGCCTCATCACGATGGAACGGAGACTATTGCCGTGCGCAGCAACAAGAACATTCTTACCCGCTTGAATATCGGGGAGGATTTTGGATTCGAAGTACGGAAGCGTTCGCGCTGCGGTATCTTTTAAACTTTCGCTCGTTCCGTCCGGATTTAATTCGGTAACATCCTGGGGAGGCGGGACATCATAACTGCGGCGCCAGATTTTAAGCTGCTGTTCACCGTAGAGTTTGCCGATTTCTTCTTTGTTCCTTCCCTGCAACGCACCGTAATGCCGTTCATTGAGAGCTTTGTCGTACTCGATGGGAATACCTTCCTGTCCGATAATCTTCAGAACAATGTTCAGCGTCTCAATAGCCCGCTTGAGGACAGACGTGTAGGCTTTATCAAATTTGTACGATCGTAATTTTTCACCGGCTTGGCGCGCTTCCTCCTCTCCTTTCGGAGATAAAGGAATGTCCACCCAGCCGGTGAAGCGGTTTTCAAGATTCCATTGCGATTCGCCGTGACGAAGAAGAAGGAGATTGGGCATGGGATTGGTGATTGGTTAAATGTGCGTTTTTTCTTCCGCTTCTTGGAATCTTCCGTCCCGAACTTTGTTCGGGACGAGAATGCTCGTCACACCGTGAGGCGTGACGGCACCGCTGACAAGCGGAATCCCGGAAGGCGGGACATCCCGCTGTTCTCTAGCGGGAGTGAATAGTAAACCGTGAAAAGTAAACTGTTACTTCACGTTAAAGTAACGAGCTTCTGGATGATGTGCAATAATCGCGGAAGTCGATTGTTCGGGCACTAATTGAAACTCTTCCGTCAGCTCCACGCCGATGCGCTGCGGCTGGAGCAGCTCGAGGAGTTTCACCTGGTCTTCCAACTTCGGACAGGCCGGATAGCCGAAGCTGTAGCGCGAACCTTGAGACCCCTGACTAAAGAGTTTCCGGGTTTCTTTTGCATCCTTTCCGGCAATCCCAAGCTCCTCCCGAATTCGCTTATGCCAGAGTTCAGCCAGCGCCTCCGCGCTCTCAACGCTCAACCCGTGGAAATAAAGATAGTCCTTATATTGGTCGGATTCAAAGAGTTTGCGGGAATAGTCCGATGCCGTTCGACCAACGGTAACGAGATGAAACGCAACAACGTCGGCTTTCCCTGAATGAACGGAAGCGAAATAATCCGACAGGCAAAGATGCGGATGATGCTGTTGGCGTGGGAATGAAAACCGCAGCCATTCTGTTAGAGATTGCGAATTACGTATTTCGGATTGCGGATTGTTTGGCGAATGATAAATGATAAGATCGTTGCCGTCGGACTGACACGGGAAATAACCGTAGACGACTTTGGGCTCGAGCAAACGTTCACGTTTCACTCTGGTCTTCAAACGTTAAAAGTCTGGATAAACTTTTTCATCCAGCATCTTCTTGTGTTCTGCTTCGGCCATCTGCCTCTTCGAACCCGCCACTGCCCTTTAATCAGCGCTGCTTCGTTGATGTAGCAGGAGATTTCCTCAAGCGGAGTATTCTCTACGATCTTCGATCCCCAGAACGGCGGTGTAGGAATCTCCGCAGGAGCAACAGTTTTGGAGACTGGTTGTACGAGCTTCGGTACTATTGCAATTTTCGCTTCGAGACCGATTAGACTTTTATCCTCTTCCTGTACTCTATTATAACACGAGAGCGGTAATTGGTCCAACATTTGGAGGATGAGGGCAGCGGGCGCGAAAGCGCTCCAAGAAATATTTATAGTTGTTGAAATAACGCCATTAATGAGTTTTTAGATAACAGTCTTCTCTTTCAGACTGATCCTTTTCTCCTCTTCTGTGGATAAGATGGAACGCATTTCCACGGCTGCTGCAATCATATTTGCAAGTGATGCCTCTGTTTCCTTCCATCCACGCGTTTTCAAGCCGCAATCAGGATTCACCCAAATTTGATGGATGTCGAGAACTTCTGCTGCTTTATGAATAAGCTGCATAAACTCCTCTTTCGAAGGAGTACGAGGTGAATGGACATCATAAACTCCCGGACCGATTTCACGTTGATAACTGCAGCGTTTTAAGTCATCAAGGAGTCGCATGCCCGCCCGGGCACACCACATGAGAACGACATCCGCATCGAGAGCATCAATCGCATCAATAATGTCGCCGAATTCTGAGTAGCACAGGTGAGTCTGAATTTGGATATCATCTTCAACGCCAGAAGAGCTCAACCGAAAACATTCAACAGCCCATTTCAAATATGATGCCCAATCAGCTTTGCGCAGCGGCAAGCCTTCCCTCAATGCTGGCTCATCAATCTGAATGATCGAGATACCCGCTCGTTCCAAATCACAAACTTCATCTCGGATAGCCAGTGCAAGCTGCCTTGCCGTTTCAGAACGAGGCTGATCATCTCGGACAAACGACCACTGCAAGAGTGTAATCGGACCTGTTAACATACCTTTGACTGGTTTTTGAGTGAGCGATTGTGCAGAGGTCATCCATCGGAGCGTCATGGCTGCAGGGCGCGAAACATCACCAAAGATGATCGGAGGCTTCACACAGCGAGAGCCGTAACTTTGCACCCAGCCATTGTGAGTAAAAGTAAATCCATTGAGTTGTTCAGCAAAATATTCGACCATATCGCTGCGCTCGAACTCACCATGCACCAGCACATCGAAGCCTATTTCCTCTTGCCATCGAATCACTCGCTCGATTTCTTTCATGACTCGCTGTTCGTATTCCGCTTGCGACCATTCCCCCTTTTTGAGTTTTGCCCGCCACTGGCGCACCTCATCTGTTTGTGGAAATGAACCAATCGTTGTCGTTGGAAAGTTCGGAAGCTTGAGTTTTGCCTGCTGTTTTAAACGGCGCATAGCATAAGGGCTTTTGCGTTGTGTATCCTCAGGGACGACGCTGGCGCAGCGAGCTTTAACTGCAGGGTTATGGATGCGGGAGGACTCATGCCGCTTTCGCAGTGCACTTTCGTTGGCTTCGAGTTCATCTTTGACAGCATCTTGTCCTTCAGTGATTGCTCGAGAGAGAATGTTGACTTCCATCAGCTTTTGTCTGGCAAATGCAAGCCATGATTTTAACTCAGCGTCAAGTTCAGGCTCCGCATCAAGATCATACGGTACATGCAGCAATGAGCATGACGGCGCTACCATGATTCGTTCGCTTCCAATGCGATGAGCCGCTTTGTCCAGAAGTGCAAGCGAAGCTGCAAAATCGTTTTTCCAGATATTCCTTCCGTCAACCACACCGAGGGACAAGATGAGGTTTTGCGGAACAAGGTTAAGAGCTTCGTCTAATTGGTGAGGTGCACGGAGAAGGTCAAGGTGTACAGCATCAACGGGGAGATTGAGTGCAGTGGGGAGATTTTCTCGTAAGCCTTCGAAATATGTTGCAAGAAGAATCTTTATCCCGGGTGCGGCGCTGCGCAACGTTCGATAAGTCTTTTCATATACCCTCCGTTCTTCTTCCGTACGATCCAGCGCGAGACAGGGTTCATCAAGTTGAATCCATTCGGCACCCAGCTCATGTAATTTCTTGATCGTTTCAGCGTAAACGGGAAGAAGGTTGTCCAACAAACTCAAGCGATGAAAGCTTGGCTCTTTTTCCTTCCCCAAAAGGAGAAAGCTGATAGGACCAAGCAGGACAGGTTTTGTGATAATGCCGATCGATTTTGCTTCCAGAAACTCATTGAATGGTTTCGAAGATGCAAGGTGAAAGGTTTGATTTCGTTGGAACTCCGGGACGATGTAATGATAATTGGTATCGAACCATTTTGTCATTTCCATTGCAACCGCATCGAGACGCTCGGTTTGAGAACCGCGCGCCATGGCAAAATAAATATCAAGCGGAACATTTCCCCCTGTCCATCGGTACCGCTCCGGCACTGCTCCAACAAGCGCTATTGTATCGAGCACGTGGTCATACAATGAAAAATCATTCGATGGAATGAGATCAATGTGAAGAGACTGTTGTAGCTGCCAGTGGCTGCTGCGAAGTGTCGAGGCAGTTTTGAGAAGTTCATCATCCGAGATTTTGCCAGACCAAAAACTTTCGCATGCCTTTTTAAGCTCGCGCCTGAGACCGATGCGAGGAAAACCGAGATTATTGGATAGTGTCATAAGTTCAAAAAATTTATGAAGTTCTGTCGTTCATTATCGTGAGTTTAAATGTCAATTAAAGATAGAAGAAATCAGAGCATAATACAAATACAAAGAGAAAACTAACTCCTCTTTTCTGCTGCATGCGGTTCGTGTTCTTCTAAATGATACACTGCATTCTGTCCCGGCAAAGTCGGGAAAAGAGTTGCAGGGAAATGGTTCAGAAAACAATTCGGGATGCAAAATCTTCGCAAGGATTTCCAGACTATCGACAATGCGGGGTCCTGACTGACTAAAGTAGGCATTTCCGTCGGTAATGTTGCGCCGCTTTGTAATTCAGCTCATACGCTCGGCCCTCCAGCCCATACTCTGCCAACACAATGCGCGTTGACCCGAAGGAATTTGTTTCAATGACATCGCAGCCCGCATCAAGATAATCACGATGCACATTCTCGACCGCCGACGGCTTTGTGATCACCAGGTACTCATTGCACCCTGCGAGGCGCTCTCCTCCAAAGTCATCCGGCGTGAGGTTCTGCCCTTGCAGATGCGTCCCCGTTGCACCGTC
>CAYJSZ010000042.1:0-1294 GCA_964372545.1 uncultured Ignavibacteriaceae bacterium | reverse complement strand
AACAAAAAACCCGGCACTGCGCGGCGCCGGGGTCTCTGGTCGTGTCCAAGGCGACGCTTTAGCGAATTGTCCCGCTGTACGGGACTCCGCTTCATTCGTCAAGAATATTTGAAGCGGAATTTGACGTGGCCGCAAGCTGTCGTTTCAAATCGCCACGTGAAAAGGTACGGAACTGCCGGTCGAACTGCAAATCCGCCGTCTAATTGTTTGAAACAAGCTCCGGAATCAGGCCTGTAACAAACGTAAATGAATAGAACGCCAGGTTGGGGCAGGAGGTTTTGAGCTTTAGTGTATGCCCTCCAAATTCTCTATTCTTGACGATGCTGTACATCCGTGGGCTGCTCGCTCGAAGGACACTTTCCCCGCGAAGGGTCAGCTCTACATCTTCCCCCTTGTTCTCGGAGGTCAGCATCATCCCATCCTGCTCGACGACCAACTCGCAACTCTTCCCGCCTGCCAAGCCGAAGACGCCGTTCACTTCAAGCGCTTCGTACGAGAAAGCGATATAGCCGTCGGATACCCCGTCGCTGTTGAACCGGATAAACTCCTTCTCGTCAGTCCACGTACCGTGCGCATAGAAACGTCCCGGCAAATAGAGACCCTTGTCGGCATATTCCACCGTCGATTCTGGACTAAAGCCCTCGACGTTACCGATCGTACCCCTTAAGTAGCCAAGATAGATTTCGCCGGTCGGACGATAGCAAACCGCGCCTTGTCGGTCGGTTTCACGAACCGGGTCCATGAATGGAGGGAACTCGCCGCGCACGCCCGCGTCGCCCAACAGTGCCTGAATCGCACGTTCGAACTGCTCGTATCCACCTTCGCCATGATGCATGTAGCGAATGTACCCATCCTTCTCGACCAAATACTTCGTCGGCCAGTAGCGATTGCCGAACGCGCTCCAGATAATGGCTTCATTGTCCATGACGATCGGATACTCGAGGCCGGCTTCTCGAATGGCCCGCTCGACATGTTCCGGCTTTTTGCCAAACTGAAACTGCGGCGTATGTATTCCAATCACCACAAGTCCAAAGTCCTGGTACTTCCGGTGCCATTCCTTGATGTACGGCTGCGTGCGGACGCAGCTCACGCTGCTGTAATCCCAGAAGTCGAGCAGGATCACATACCCGCGCAAAGCACGGATGGATACGGGCTCAGAATTGAACCAGAAGTCGCCGTAGAGTTCTGGCACATGAACAAGTTTGGGAGAAAGTTCCATGGTCGATTAAAATATAGAGAGCCTTCTCACGAATTGCAACGCTTGGTAGTGTCCTAATTTGCTGGGCTGTCACGC
>CAYJSZ010000041.1:1849-19847 GCA_964372545.1 uncultured Ignavibacteriaceae bacterium | reverse complement strand
GGAAGATTGAGTGCTTCGGCGCGCGGGAAGGGATGGAAGTGACGATCAGCTAGGTGTTACTTCAGTACGAGCAGTTTCTTTTTTGTTTCGCCAGAGTGATTGCAACCCGGGATGTATCACATGTGATCCAGCGTCGACCCCGTTGCTCGGCGACAAACGCTGTAGTTCCACTACCGCAGGTGGGATCGAAAACGAGTTCTCCTAGATGGGTAGTCATTAGCATGCACCGCCGAATCACTTGGGTGTTTGTCTGAACAGCATATATTTTGGGTTCAGCAAATCCGCTCCATAACCCGCATCTCGTCTTTCAGCACGAGTCCGCGGGTATTGTCTTCATCTTATCGGTGTGCGGTGAGGTGGATCCTCGGCATTTTCTTCTCCAAATAATGTTGCTAATCTACCAATTTTTTTGCGAAAATCAATCCTCCCTCAAAAACACAAAACCCGCAGCTTCCGGGAAACCGCGGGCCGGGCAACTTTTTATCGGCTGATGAGAAAATATAAGGTCTCTGTGTAAGCGCTTAGAACGTATGACGTACAAAACAAAGGGCGGCGTTCAGGCCGCCCTTGTAGTTATTGCTCTGTCAGTTCTTAGTTACCCTGCCGACGCTGCTGCATCCCCTGCATGCGTTGCTGGCGTTGTTTCTTCAACTCCCCATACTTGTTGAGCTGATCCTTATTCAACAAGGCTTCGATCGTGCTGTCTTGCTTCGCCTGCATCTGCTGCATCGCTTTTCGGCCCGCGTCAAAATCTCCCTGGAACGAGCCCCGCATCTCCATCATCTTCTTCTGCGATTCTTCAAGGATCGTTGTCACCTTTTTGGTCTGCTCATCCGAGAGTGAGAGTTGTTCCTTCAACTGTTTCGCCCGTTCTTCCGCAGACATCATCATACCGCCTCTTCCCTGGCCTCGACCCTGCATCGGCGCTTGCCGCTGTTCCTGTGCCCACACGAGCTGCTGGGAGACGACCAACGTCGCCGACAGCAGAATACTGACAACAATAGTCCGGTTCTTCATCTTTGTGTACTCCTTTGAAATGGTGAATGATTAACTGATCTTGCGCAAGGGTTGATTGTTCAGCCACCAAATTCACAAAGTCCCGCCTCACGGGATCCCGCCTTTCATAGTTTTGAAAGCGGGAACACCAAGGGTACATAGGTTTTTCCCTTGCATTCTTTATTTCTCTTCGTGTCTTCGAGCCTTTGTGGCAAAATTTCTATTTCCTTCATCCTGCATTATAAATCTAATTCGTGAATTGCTTCTGCTTTTTGTGGCTTGGAGTTTCCATGAGCGGAAGAACTGCGGGCGACTCTTTCTTGCGGAGACGCTTGATCCACCCTAGAAGTCGCTCATGCCAGGATTCCAGCAATGAATAGAACGTCGGAACGATCACCAGGGTGAGGAACGTCGAGATCGTTAATCCGAAGATCACCGCCACACCCAGGGGACCCCAGAACGCCGCGCTCTCTGCACCGACGACAAAGTAGAGTCCGCGCCAGTCGAAATCAAAACCGGTGGCAAGAGGAAGAATGCCGAGCACCGTTGTTGCCGCAGTCAGCATCACGGGCCGCAAGCGGACGCGACCCGCATCGAGCAGCGCTTGATCTAATGGCATGCCTTGATCGCGCCTCCGTTTTGCGAAGTCGAGCAGAACGATGGCATTCTTCACAACGATCCCGGCGAGCGCGATCACCCCCACGCCCGTCATAATAACGCTGAAGGGCATGCGCGTCACCAGCAGCCCGATCATCACACCGATGAGGGAGAGAACGACCGAGAGCATGATCACGAACGGGACTTTGATCGAGTTAAACTCCGTTACGAGGATCAAGAATACCATGAGGATGGTGATGATGAACGCTTTGCTCAGGAACGCCTCGGCTTTCTTCTGTTCTTCATCCTTGCCGGTGAACTTGAGAGAATAGCCCGTCGGCATCTCGAAGCCCGCAAGCTTTGCGCGGACGTCGTTCAGCACGTCGGACGCCAGACGGCCTTCGACGTTGCCGGTGACCGTGATGACGCGTTTCATATCTTTCCGGCGGATGTCCGTGACGCCCGAGGTCTTTCGGATGTCTGCCACCGCGATCAACGGTATCGACATCAGCGTGCCGCGACGGTTCATAAAGGTGATGCGTATGTTCTCCAGGTCGTCGATTGAGCCGCGTTGGTCTTCCTGTAAGCGCACGCGGATTTTGTACTCATCTTCGCCCACGCGATACTTCGAAGCCTCGGCGCCGTTGATGGCAGCACGGACCGTGCTTGCTATCTGACCCGTGTTCGTCCAGAGCATACCGGCCTTTTCCCGGTCCACCACAACTTCGATCTCCGGCTTGCCGAGGTTGTAGTCGTCTTTCAGGTCATACAGCCCGGGGAGGTTTTTGATCTGCTCGCGAAGTTGAGCGCTCAACCGCGCGAGCTCGGCGTAGTTGTCGCCGGCGATTTCGATGCTGACGGGTGCGCCGACCGGCGGCCCCATCTCCAGCTTGTTGACGCGGATATCGGCGCCAGCGACGTTGGCAGTCTTCCTCCGCGCGTCTTCCATCGTCTGCACGCTGCTTTGCGACCGCTCGGCTTTCTTCAGAAAGTTGACCGACACGCGGCCCTTGTTCGAGGTACCCTGGCCGCCGCCGAAATCGAACGGGTCGTCGGACGTGCCGATGCTCGTCACGACGAACTGCATGTCCCGGCGGCCGTTCACTTCCCTCAACCGGTCTTCGAGCGCGGTCGCAATGCCGTTTGTGACATCAAGCGATGTGCCCGGCGGCGTCTCGATGCTAACGTTGACCTGTTGCGGGTCGACGCTGGGGAAGAACTCCACGCCTGTTCCGAACAAGCCGAACAGCACAAAGACAAGAAGGAGAAACGCGACGGAAGCGGCGATGGTCAACCCCTTCCGCTGCAGAGTCCACTGAAGCGTTGTGACGTACTGCTCCTGCATCCACGGGAAGAACTTCTGGTCGACTTCATGATACAGCCACGTCAGGGGGTTGTACTTCTTCCACCATCGCGGATGTTCGAGATTTTGCTTCGTCTTCATCATCTCGCGCTCGTAGTTGATCCACTGCGCTCCTTGCACGGGGCTGATGACAAACGCGACGAACAACGACGCGCCCAGCGTCACGATCAGCGTGACGGGGAGATACCACATGAACTCTCCGACCACGCCAGGCCAGAAGAGCAGCGGAATGAACGGCGAAACCGTGGTGATGGTCGATGAAATGACCGGCACCGCCACTTCCGCCGTGGCATCTTTTGCTGCCTGGATTGGGTCCTTCTTGTAATCATGCTGGTGGCGATAAATGTTCTCGATGACCACGATGGCGTCGTCCACAAGAATACCAAGCACCAGCACGAGCGAGAAGAGCACCACGAAGTTAAGTGTGATGTTGAACGCCCCCAGTACCATGAAGCCGATGAACATGGCCAGCGGAATTGCCGTGGAGACGAGCAATGAGTTCTTGAACCCAAAGAACATGAACAGCGAGAGGATCACGAGGAACATCCCGGTCATGATGCTGTTCTCTAACTCGTGTACCGACCGCTCGATCTGATCCGACTGGTCGTTGGAGATGGTCAGGGCGATGCCGGCCGGGAGTGTCGCCAGCACGTCTTTGGCAACCTGCTTCACGTCCCCGGCAATGCGCAACAGATTTTCGCCGGCGCGTTTCCGGACTGCGAGCGAGACATCCTCCGTGCCGTTCAGCCGCGCATAGGTCTGGCGGTCTTCAAAAGAATAGTTAACGTTCGCAACATCGCGCAAATAAATCGGTTTCCCATTTTGGATTTTGATGACGAGGTCCTCCAGAGGCCTGACCTCTTTGAACTCACCGGGTACACGAACCGATAGCGTCATCTTTCCGTCGTCAATCGAGCCGCCCGGCAGAGAGAGATTCTCGTTGCGGATGGAATTGACCACGTCCTCAAAGCCGATCTGGTAGGCGTTCATCCGGTAGACATCGACGTTGACCTGCACTTCCGGCTCCAGACCCCCGTTCAGGTCGGCGCGGAGAACGCCCGGAATCGCTTCGATCTTGTCCTGCAAATCCTCAGCCACTTTCCTAAGGCGCGCGAGGCCGACGTTCCCCCCGATGTTCACGAACAGAATGGGGAATTCGCTGAAATTGATCTCCGAAACCACCGGCTCTAAAATGTCGGTCGGCAACTGCGGTCGAGTGGAGTTTACCTTATCCCGCACGCGGCGAAGCGCATCGTCGATATCGACACCGGTGTTGAACTCGACGCGGATGGTCGAAAGCCCCTCTTTGGAGACCGACGAGATCTGTTTAATATCGCGCAACGACTTGAACGCACGCTCCAGCGGCTGCGTCACCAGACCCTCGATATCGGTCGGCGAAACGCCGACGTACGGTGTGGAGATGATGACCAGCGGAATCGTGATATCCGGCGCGGCCTCGCGAGGAAGCGAGGTGTAGGTTGTCCAACCGATGAAGACGATCAACGCGGCGAGAATGTACACCGCTACTTTGTTGCCTACTGCTACGTTTGATATGCGCATAGTCTGCTTTTTCCCTTGAAGAAGATCGTATCGTTAGCTTGCCACCTGGACGGCTTGACCGTTCACGAGTTTCTGGAAGCCCGCAATGATGACGCGGTCGCCGGGCCTCAACCCATCGACGACCTGTAGCATGTTGCCCTGGCGCCCTCCGATTTTCACCACCCGCTCTTCCGCCCGGCCGTTGTTTTCCACGTAAACGACCATCCTATTCCGGTCAACCTGCTGGACGATGTTGTCACTGATGAGAATGGCCCCTTGCCGCTTCGCTCGCACGATTTGCACCCGCGCAACCATTTCCGGCTTTAACCGATCGCCGTTGTTCGGAATGACGATTTCCACCGGCAACGTCCGGTTGTTGGCAGAAACCGCAGCGCCCACGAAGTTGACTTTGCCGGCCAGCGTATCGCTGCCGATCGCTTCAACCATTATACGCACCGACGCACCGACGGAAACTGAGCCGGAGTATTTTTCCGGAACCTCGGCCGCTATCTTCACCATTCCGATATTGACGATGTGCGCAACGGGGACTGCCGACGGGGCGTACTCACCCTCGTCTGCCAGCCGGTCGTCCAGAATGCCGTTGATCGGGCTGCGCAGCTTCGCGCGCTCAAGTCGTGCCAGCATCAGGTCGGCCTGCGCTTTTGCCGCGTCGCGGTTGTACTCGGAGCTTTTCAACTGCAGCTCGCTGATCGCCTGCTCCGAGTAGACTTTTCCCTGCTTGGAGAAGTTCAATTCGGCGAGTTTGTATTGTGCGAGAGCGGCATCGTAGCCTGCTTGCAGCACGTCGTCCTTCAGGATCGCAAGCACTTGCCCCTTCGTAACACGCTCCCCTTTTTCGACTTTCCATTCCTTGATCACGCCCCCTTCTTCGGGGCTTAACATCACATCTTCGTACGCTTTCACAATGCCGGTCACAGGAAGAACTTCTATGAACGGCACGGGTTGTACTTCCTGCACACGAACGGTGACTGCCTGCTCTTGTTTTGCGGAAGCCTCCCGATTGGTTTTCGCGTCCGAGCTGCCGCACGCGGTCAGGAACATACCTAAGGAGAGGGTGAGAATGAGTACAACGAACATTTGAATCCGGTTCATGGGGTTTCTACCTGCTTTCTGCTGAGGAAATGATTAGTCGATTGAACTTTCTACGTACGCCGGGAATCGCCCGATCAATTGATCCAGATCCGCCGAAGCGATGAGATAATCGTAAATGGCCTGAATGCGGTTGACCCTTGCCTGGGTCAGCGCAAGCTGGGCATCGTTGACTTCAAGCTGAGTGCCGGAGCCGCTGACGAACCTGGTGCTCGCAATCTTATAGCCCCGCTCTGCCTGTTCCACGGTCTTTCCCTGTGCTGCTACTCGTTTCTGCGACTGCTCGAGCTGGAGAATCACGGAATGCACTGCAGTCCGAAGGTTGTTTTCCACGCTCGTTACTTGCTCCTCCGTTTTGCGGACGTCGACCTTTGCCTGATCGACCCGTGCACTCGTTTGAAGCCCCTGGAAGAGGTTCACGGAGAGCTGAAGACCCACGACCGAGCTTCCAATAAAATCACGCGTGGAGATGTTGAGATTACTTTTCGCAACCTGGTATTGATAGTTCCCGAACGCAGCAAGCGTGGGGAGATAGCTCGAGCGTTCAATGTTGACCAGCGCTTTGTTCACATTCACCTGATGACGGAGCGCGCTCAGCAAAGAGTTCTGTTCGAGAACCGTTTCCATCGCCGATGCCACGATACCGCCGTCGACGGCGGAGAATGTCAGGGCTCCTTCGACAGCAAATTCTTCGGCAGGCCCAACACCCATGGTCACACGCAACCCATCGACGGACAACGCGTAGTTATTTTCCGCCTGCATTACCATCGGTCTTAAGTTCTCAACGCCAACGGTCGCACGAAGCTCGTCGTATTCAGACACGAGACCTTGCTGCATCATCAGGCGAACGTTCTTCAAGTTGTCCTCTGCGTTCTTCTGATTCGCCTGCATCATCTGTGCCACTTCGCTCGCAACCAGCACTCCGTAGAATGCCTTGCGGACTTTTGTGACCGTTTCGAGCTGCTTGGCTCGGTACATGTCTCGCGCGGCGTGCAAATAGATTTGCGCTGCCCCGACGCCCGTAATGACCGCCGAATTGAATAATACCTGCCGTGCGCTCAGCGTCATTTCGATCGAATGGTTGGAGCCGATTTCAATCGGTACCGTCCGGCCGCTTTTCAGGTCATCAAAGTCGGGCAAGAAAAATACCGGCCTTTTCAATGCGCGGGTGTACCGTCCGGAGAAGTCCAACGCGGGTAACGCCGTGCCAATCGCCTCATTGACTTTTGCATTTGCCTTTTCGACCTCAAGGCGGGCTGAGGTGAGGTCATGGTTCTTCTGAAGTGCGATCTGAATTGCTTCGTCGAGTGTTAATACTTTGCCCTTCTTTTCTCCTGCGGACAGCGTTGCAACACTGAAGATGAGCATTATCGCAATAACACGTTGGATGATCGTTCTCTGCATAGACTCCTCTATCATCTCTCCACAATCTCTGACTCTGTGGAAATGTGAATCAGCTCTGTCTGAATTAGTGGACTGCTGTGTTCTCTTTTTTCTCTTCAATCTGAAAAAGCGGGCGGTAGGTTCGCTTTGCCTCTTCGGTCAACAACGACTCAAGCAGAAGAGCATTGGATTTCCGCAGGACATCCTCGAGGTCGACGTTCATCTTCGCGTGGAAATAATCCAACTGCGTATCCATCCGCGTCATGATGGCGTTCGCACTCAACCAGAGTATGACACCCGTTTCCATCGGGCTGAGATCCGAGCGCAATTCATTCTGATCAATACCTCGCTGGACGACGCTGCCAACCACTTTCCATACTCGTTGGTTTTCGGTTGAGCAGCTTTGCATCATCTCTTCCGAGACTTGTTTATGAAATTGTGGATTCTGGAAGAAGTAGAACATCCGGAAGTAGTTCCGGTGCTTCTGGAAGAACTCGTAGTATGCCTCCGCCATGTTCACGATCTTTACCACGGTTGGCTCCTGTGAAGACGCAATGCGGTTAAACATATTATAAAGGATCTCCATTCCTCGCATCATCACCGCAAGGTATAGATCCTCTTTGCTCTTATAGTAAAGATAAAGCGTCCCCTTGCTCAGTTCAGCCGCCTCCGCTATCTCGTCCACCGTGGCCGTCTGAAGCCCTTTCTCAAAGAAAACCCTCTGGGCTGCATTAAGAATCTCCTCACGCCGATGCTCTTTTTCTCTCTCTTTTCGCTCTTGAATTCCCATGATTAACCTCATATAATCAATGACTATCGGTCAGTTACTACGTTTCAGTATAATGAAAAGTTTCGGGGCATCAAAGAATTTTTTTCTTCTGAAATTGGGGGTTTTTTTAGCTTTGGGGAAATCTTTATTCCGCACCAATTGTTCTCCTCCTTGATCCAGGCTAGTGCCACTTCTAAAAATAAAAGTTGTATTCAAAAAGGCATCCCGCTTCTTCGAGCGGGACTCGTTTCCACGTGGAGTTACGATATCCAAAACACAACCCTATTTAGTGGAAACGGCATTAGTTGATCATCACTTTGCGGATGGGAATCCATGAAAGTCGTTGCTGTTTTCGTTAGGTTTGCCGCTGTTTTTGCGGCCTTCCTTCTCGTTCCGCTTAACGGATGTGCATCCGCATCGTTCTCGGCAGTACCAGCTGGCGTAGACCTTTCTCAGGTTACTCACCAAACGGTGGAAATGAAGGCTTCACGGTATGAGTTCTCACCGGCTTCCCTGCGAGTGAAGGCGGGAACATTACTGACTCTGAAGATTCGGAGCACCGAGGGAACACACGGTTTCCGGCTGGGTGATTTTGGCGTGGACGAGCGACTGGAAGAGAATGAAGAAAAAATGATTGACGTGTATTTCCCGAAAGCCGGGGAATTTAGTTTCCGCTGTTCACACTTTTGCGGGTGGGGACATTTGGGAATGGCCGGGAAAATCATCGTGGAATGACATTACGGTCAAATTGAATCTCCCCTTGCTTCTCCTTATCTTGGGCGAAGTTTTCTTTTTCGCCCAAGGACCTCGGAATGGCTGCTCAAAAAAACGGAACCGTTCTCTACCGCCGTGACCTCTCGCCGTATCTGGCCATCTTCCGCGTCATGCCCGAGAGGGGCAGTAAGTTCCCGCCCTACAGCGCCGGACAATACATCGCGCTGCGCCGGGACAACTGTAAGCTTACGAAACGCATCGTCCATACCGGCGGCACTATCGAATACATGCCGGATATCGACCCGCAGGGTAACCAGAGGCTCGGGCCCGTGACGCATTCCTACTCCATTGCCTCCGCCCCGTACGAAACAGAGCATCGGGGATTTCTTGAGTTCTACGTTATTCTTGAGCTCCAGGAGACCGGCGAACCGGGACGACTGACCGAATCCCTTTTTCTTCTCGACTCGCAAACGGATAACACGATAACATACTTCGACAAAATTGCCGGGGATTTTACGCTGGAAAGTCGCGGGAAAGGTTTCAAGAACGTAGTGATGGTCGGAACGGGGACCGGCCTAGCGCCGTTCGCGTCGATGATGAAACAAATCCATCATGATGCCGCTGATGGAAAAACGACCGGTGTCCGCTACACGCTGTTCCATGCCAACAGGGTCTTCGCCGAACTTGCTTACCACGAAGAGTTGAGGGAGATTGAGAAAGCGCAGAAATTCGACTTTGTCTACATCGCTTCTGTCAGCCGACCGACGAAACAAGACCATGACAACAAAACGATCGGGAAGGGGCGAGCGAACAATTTGCTGCGGTCGATTTTCAATATGCCTCTACGAGAAGAGCAGGATTTGCAAGAGGCGAGAGCCCGGGGGAAAGATATTGAAGAGATAAAGGCTTATTTAGCCAGAACGGTACGACCCGAGCTGCCTGAACATGTTTCTCAACAAGAGCTGTTGAATCGGATGGATCCTGCTTCCACCGTCCTCCTTACTTGTGGCAACCCGATATCCATGGCAGACATTAAGTACATAGCCGACACCAACAGGATGCATTTTGAAAAAGAAGATTGGTAACTGCGCGGATTCGCACTCTAAAATGAGTGTGAGTAACAACGAACTACTACGCCCTCACAAACACACTTCGTGTTCATCAGTACGCCTATTGCAAGATGGTTAGACCGAGAAATCTATAGTTCCTATCGAAATCAAAAATCACTGGGAAGTTTTTCAGACGCTTCTTCCTGATTTCCCACGGGAATCCCCCATAGATTTCCCTCCTGCGTCTTTTCTTTGCGCCGTCAAGCTTGATGTCGATGAGATGATGATCGATATGACATTCGACTCCACGCTCTTTCAACAAGACAGTCCTATCGGCCGCGATAGCGATCTCGTGTTTCTTGCCAAAGAGCTGTGACTTGTACCCATTATGCACCTCCACATGCACAACAGCGCCATGGAATTCAATCGTATCGTCCACGATCATTGCTGCTTTCTTGTTCTCGAAGACTTTCCTTGAATTCGGTGTCTGTCGCAAGCCGATTCTCTTGGGCCCAACCTTTGGCAACAAATACCCCGTATCATCGACGCCTCTGATCTTGCCGCAGATTCTGCACGCCTCTTTTCCATCCCTCGTCTTCCTGTATCCGTCCCAATGCATGCACTGCAAACCGAGATATTCCCAGGCCAGCCCGAGTTGCTGGTAGATGGTGAAGAATATCTGATGATCCCTCTTGCGAATCTTCTTCCTGCTCAGGAAATTCTCGCTTACAAAGTCGAGACTTCTGTAAATATTCCTCAGCTCTCTTTTCAGTTGTTCTTTTCTTCCCATACAGGTTCTCCTCACATGTAGGGTTCCGGGCGACGCATACACGCACTCCATCGAAAGCCATAATCAATAGCCCATTACTCCACTACTCCATCACTCCATCTTCCCCAACGTCTTCAACCGCGGTACCTCAAACTCATCTCCCTTATTCCACGCAGGCATTTCAGGGTGTCCCGCAATTCGCATCGTCAGCCGGATGATAAACTCCGCCTGCTGGATGCCGCCGTCAAAGTTCCATTCCTCGGTTAATTGATCGCTCGGCTGGTGGTAATTCTTTTCCGTGTACTTGTCCACCATCTCCTTTGCATAGTTGGCCGGCTTGCCGATGTAATCCGTGCCTTCGTTCAGCGACAACGCAGGAACGCCGACTTTCGCAAAATTGAAATGATCGGAGCGGTAGAAGTAGCCCTTTTCCGGAAACGGGTCGGGCTTCACCTGCATCTTCATCTCCGCAGCGATTGCATCGACATCGTGTTGGAGCGACGAGCGGTCCCACCCAAGGAAGACGATATCGTTGGTCTTCCCCCAGATGTTCATCCCGTCCGTGTTGATGTTTGCCGCCAAATCGTTCAGCGGCACTGTAGGATATTGGGCAAAGTACTGCGACCCGAGCAAGCCGTACTCCTCTGCTGCGACGGCGGCAAAGAGGAGCGAGCGTTTTGCCTTCGTCGGCATCGCGGTAAACGCCTTTGCCACCGTGAGCATGAGAGAGACGCCGGAGGCGTTATCGAGCGCGCCGTTGTAAATCGAATCACCGTCCACCGACTTTCCGATGCCTAAATGATCGTGGTGTGCGGAGAAGACGATGTGCTGCTTGTTCAACTCTGGGTCGCTGCCCTCGAGGACACCGAGAATATTGTTCGTTTCAAGATGTCGAACTGTATACTTCATCGTCGTTGAAAGCCTCAGCCCGAGCGGAACTGGTTTGAAACTCTTTTGCTCCGCATCCTTCATCAATGTTGCCAGATCGAAGCCGGCCATCGTCACGTATCGCTTCGTCGCGTCTTCCGTCGTCCATGCTTTGAGCTTTAGCTTTGGGGCTCCGTCCGCCGCCGCAAGGTCAAAGTTCTCCCGCGACCACGAGCTTTGCACTACCTGGTACGGGTATCCAGCGGATTCCGTTGTATGAATCACGATCGCGCCGACGGCTCCCTTTTTCGCCGCAATCTCGTACTTGTACGTCCAGCGGCCGTAGTATGTTCGTCCCTTGCCGCCGAAGAATTTCGGGTCGTCGGAGGAAGGGTCGTTGTTCATCATCAACAACACTTTGCCGCGAACATCAACGTCTTTGTAGTCATCCCAGCCCTGCTCCGGCGCGACAATCCCATAACCGACGAACACCATCTCGGCATCCTTCACCGCAACCACTGGCTCATACGTGCCGGTGAACGCAACGAAATCATCGGAAAACTTAAACCTGGCTGATTGGTTTCCCTTCTTAATTTCCAGCGACACTGAGGGATCCAGCGTAAAACCCATCATCGGCACTTTTTGCAAATACGTGCCGTTTTCCCCCGCCGGCTTCAATCCAAGCGCTTCATATTGTTCAACGATATACCGGGTCGCAAGTGAATCTCCACGCGATGCCGGACCGCGCCCCTGCATCGCATCGTCTGAAAGTTTCGCCGCATGCTCGCGCAGCCGCTCTGCAGTAATCTCCCTCAACGCGATGTTGAGGTCGTTGCTCTGGCAGCCGACCAACAACATCCCGGCAATTATCGACAGAAAAGATTTCTTTTTCATCGTTGTTCTCCTTTGTGTTCTGCATATGTTTTACTGCGTCTACGGCTCAAATATTATCAAAACGTCCCTCGGAATGCAATCGCTTTCTTGAACCTCACACGCGCCGTTTTAGTGATGTCGGGACTTACGTCCCAACATTTTCCTAAGAACTGTCAGGAGGTAACCCCTGACAGCAACTTGCCACGTCCAAATTAGGATTGTAATAGCTCTTTAAGAATGTCAGGTTTCACGTCCAATAGAAATGTCAGGTATCCGTATCATGGAAGCCTTCGAACGAGAAAGGACTTCCGTAATGAAAGAGACCCTGACAGTTCTATTGAGCTTCTACACGGGTGGCAAGCGTAAAAACGCGACGGGGGTTGAACAAGAGAAAGGTTTATCAGCCGGTAGAGCATCGACCAAAACTACGGAAGGAGACGGATCGTCTGGCGGCCCCGGCATTGTTTACAATGCAGATGGAAGAATTGAGGTGCCGCTTGCCAAAGACAGGAATGTATCTACTGTGAAAAGAGAAGTGATCAAGATATGCAGGGGGCAACGCCAATGAAGCACCGATCTTACGCAACAATGGATTTTTAGTCCCGTTTTTCAGAATCCCACCAATTAGCGGAATGCAGACAGCAGGACCACAAAGTCACCCCCGCCTGCTATGATTGTACTATAAATAGCGGGGCAGGCAAGACTCAAAGAATCACAAAGGATCATGTATGAAAAAACAGTTTAAAACCAACCATTCTTGGTGCCCCTGCCCTGTTGGATATACATTTTTATATTCATCCCGTTAGCCAACAGATTATCCAACGGGGCAGGCAGATTATCCAACAGGGTGAATGGCTTGGTGGCGCAAAGTTTCTTTGAGGTTTGCGTAACGTCAGTTAAGCAGACAATCATAGTAAGTTATGAAGAAGAGCGCTTGCCGGCAAATGTCACCGAGGCGACAATCTTCCGCTTGACAAGAAACTTTTCGCGTCGTATATTGGTTCAGTAATTAAGTATCTACTAAAATACTATTAAGGAGTCCCATGAAAAAAGTCTACATCGACGGCAAGCTCTGTATCGGCCCAACATTCTCAAAAGCCGAGTTTGCACTCATCAAACGGAACCTTGCCGATCAAAGAGGCCTTGCAAGCCTTGCAGGCCTTCTGGGTGTTGCAGGAAATCTGCAGCGACTCAACATCATCTATCTGTTGCATGCCCACAAGGAGATGTGCGTGTGCGACCTCGCTGAAGTGTTGGGCCTGACCGACTCCGCCGTCTCGCAGCATCTCCGAAAGCTCAAGGACAAAAATATCGTCAAGGCTCGAAGGCAAGCACAAACGATCTACTATTCCCTTGTCTCGAACATCTTCACATCGAATTTACAAGATATGTTCTTACTCGAAGAGACAAAACAACCACATTCATTTATGCATGAGGAGGTTGTGTGATGGAACAAGCAAAAGTAACAACTGTTGGCTCAGTCGTCGCAGCGATCGTTGCATCGCTGTGTTGCATCGGACCGGTTGTTGTCGCCCTCATCGGCGTTGGCAGCATCGGCGCATTTGCTGTGTTTGAACCGTATCGCCCATATCTCATTGGGGTGACAGTCGTTCTTCTCGGGCTCGCTTTCTACCTTACGTACCGAAAGCGTGAAGTCATCTGCGAAGACGGCACGTGCAAAATGGAAAGTGCAAGCAAGTGGAATAAGTTGACTGTATGGTTCGCCGCCATTCTTGCAGGAGTTGCTATCGCTTTTCCCTATTTCAGCTTGACACATACGGCTGCTGCACAGGCAATGCTTTCACAAGAGCCTACTCAGCAACCCAGTGCTTCCATTGTTGTCCTGGATATTGAAGGGATGGACTGCAAAGCGTGTGCGAAAGGGGTCGAAGGATCGCTTGCCAGCATCAAGGGTGTCCGTAAAGCGAACGTAGAATATGAACAGGGGAAAGCGGAAATCGAATACGATCCCGCAATCGTACAACCAATTTCCTTCGTTGACAGAGTGAAAGAAAATGGATTCACTGCTACGATTACAAAAAGGAAAGGAGAATAGCATGAACTCCTGCTGCGCACTACCCCTCGAAGCGATAGCCGCTGACCAACACAAGAGCGGCGACACGTGCTGCCTCGTCACAGAGAAAACATCTGCTCCCACAAGAGCTGAATGTCCCATCTCTAAGACCGCATCTCGGAAAGTTCAGCGAAGGACTCTCGAACACCTGTTGAAATCAGAAAGAGTTGACTTGATTCAGGATGTGCAATACTACTACTGCACCGAGCCGGAATGCAAGGTTGTCTATTTCTCAAATGAAAGCGTGCCATACTTTACGGTTGATGACATTCGGGTCAAAGTGTTTGCCAAAGACAAAGGCGATGATGTCAACGTTTGCTACTGCTTTGAATGGACACGTAGACGTATCAAAGACGAACTGAACCAAACAGGAAAATCAACAGCTTCGCTCCAGATAGCACAGCAGGTCAAAGTCGGTAACTGTGCGTGTGACATTAAGAATCCGAAGGGCGAGTGTTGTTTAGGCGATGTGAATGGTTTTGTGAAGGAAAGCCTTGAGAGATAAAGTCGCACCATGTGAGTCTTTCTTGTATATTGTTATTCGTAGTCTCCTAAATCCTCAATGGCTCAGCAATCGAAATTCTGGTATCTGAAGCACTTCAACATCTTTGAAGGGATGGACGATGCCACGATGGAGCGCGTCAATCAGATGTCTTCCATGGCGGCGGTCCGGTCGCATCAGCCGATCTACTTCCCCGACGAGCCCGCCAAGACGATCTTTTTCTTGAAAGAAGGCCACGTGAAAATCTCACGCCTGACGCCTGATGGAAAGGAAGTTATTCTCGATGTCGTCGGTCCCGGCGAGCTTTTTGGGGAGATTTCGTTTGCCCGCGAAGATGGGTCGGCTGGTGAGCTTGCCCAGGCGTTGGATGATGTGATCATCTGCACGATCAAGAAATCGGACTTCGAAGAACTTCTCAAGATGCATCCGGAACTGAACTTCCAGATCACGAAGCGGATCGGGCTGAGAATGAGAAAGTTTGAAGAGCGCGTGACCGACATGGTGTTCAAAGATGTCCGAAAGCGGATTGCCACATTTTTGGTGCGATACGCAGAGGAGTTTGGGAAGATCAAAAGTGGTATCGTGACGATCAAAATGCATCTTTCTCACCAAGAGATTGCCCTTCTCGTGGGGGCCGCACGTCAGACGGTAACCACCACGCTCAATGAATTCCGCGCCGAAGGGTTGATTGATTTCTCCCGCCAGGGCTTTGTCATCAAGCAATTCGACCTTCTGAAGAAAATCTCCCTGTAATTCTTCTCCTTTCCCCCCGAATCTCCGCTCAAATCTTCGCTGCCGCATTTGTCACATGGCGGACAGCCTACTGCTGCCCCTGTCCTTATCTTGATACCAACTTCTTTTCAGCGTATTTACTCAGTCACGAAGACACAAAGGGCACTCGGTACCTTCATAGGGTAGAAATTTAACACAATGAGTCGAGTTTATAAATCACATTGCAGAGACGCGGAGTTGGCTGAGAAACGCAGAGAGTTTATCTCATTTCTCTGCGATCCTTGGCGTGCGAAGTTTATCCCGACGCTTTCCGTCGGGACGTCTCCGCGTTGTAGATTCTTAAGCTTTTTCTGTGCTGTTCTAAAGGGGCCGGGGACTCGTTTGGACAAGACGCGTACTGAATTCATTGTTTTTCTTCATGCCTTGTCCCAAGGGGACTCAGACTGTGTGAAAAGTGTCATTCCGACGACCGCCCGCCTGCCCTGCAACAGCTTGCGTGTTGGCGGGCAGGAAGGGAAGAGCCTGTCCGCCGCACGCAACGCAGTGCTTGCGGCAGGCGGGGAATCTCATTTCTTGAAATGAAACGCGAGATTCCTCGCGCAGTTTACCCCGCTAAAAGCGCGGCCCGGAATGAGTTTTTAGGTTTTTACACAGGCTCGACTCTTTTGGAGGTGGCTGAGTAATTACTTTTCAGCTTTAGCACAAAGCATAAGGACTGGTCTCAATGGAGAACATTACAGTATACTCAACTCAATGGTGTCATGATTGCCGGATCACGAAAGGGTTCCTTCGTGACAAAGACATTTCGTTCACAGAGATTGATATTGATCGGGATGATGCCGCTGCGGAACAGGTTATTCAATGGTCGGGCGGCAGGCGTGTGATACCAACGCTGCTCATTCAATGCTCGGAATCGCAGAAGCAGGTCATTCTTCATAATCCTCCATTGGCCAAACTTGCTGAAGTACTCACAGTCTCGTTATGATCAAGCATCTCGTTGAAATATTCGTCGAACAGCATTGCCCCCCGTGCGAGGAAGTGTTATCGGCGGTCGAGGGTTTTTCCAACGACACGACTCTCGAGGTACGGGTTTACGAACGAGAGAAAGATTTCAGCATATTTCAGGAGCGCGAAATCCTTATCTGCCCGGCAACATTCGTAAATCGCCGACTTATCTTCTATGGCGCATTCACATCAAAACAACTTGAACAATACGTCAAGCAGATTCATCCAAACTAACCGGGAGGGCCGTTATGAACAAATTCAATCTGCCGAAAGCTGCCAGCGCCGGAGTCGCGGGCACAATTGTCATGACCATCATGACGATGGTTGCTCCGATGATGGGCATGCCGGAAATGAATATCCCCAGGATGCTTTCCGACTTTATGGGTATGCCAGTGATCGTTGGCTGGCTTGTGCATTTCATGGTTGGAACTGTGTTATCGTTCATCTATGCATACTTTTTTGTCGGGAAGCTTCCGGGCGCGGCCTGGCTTAAAGGCGCGCAGTATGGACTCTTCCCCTGGCTTCTGTCACAGATCATGGTTAACCCGATGATGGGCTCCGGTGTGTTCGCGATGAACACCCCCGCGCCGATGATGATGGTGATGGGAAGTCTCATCGGCCATCTCGTCTATGGAGCCAGCGTCGGTCTTGTTTACGGCTCGGGAAGCGCTCCTGCCGCACAGGCAGCGCATTCTCATTGATTGGGTGCGCGCATGAAAATCGTCCTGGTTCCATTGATTGTTCTTCTTACAGGGTGCTCGCAGCGTCCATCTGATGATATGGTCATCCTTGAAGGCGGAACTTTTTTAATGGGTTCGGCCAGCGCGCATTACGAAGACGAATCGCCGGCACACACGGTTGAGATTAGTCCATTTGCCATTGATGCCAACGAGGTCACGAATGCACAATTCCAGCGGTTCGTGGAAGTCACGGGGTACCTGACTGATGCAGAAAAGCACGGCTACGGCTGGGTGTTTCGGAAAGGCGCCAAGGATTGGGAACAGATTCAAGGGGCGGACTGGCACCAGCCCGAAGGTCCAGACTCAGACATAAAGGATCGAATGAATCACCCGGTCGTGCAAGTCTCCTGGAACGATGCCGTTGCCTATGCACGGTGGGCGGGAAAGCGTTTGCCAACTGAAGCTGAGTGGGAGTTCGCAGCGCGAGGGGGAAAGAAGCAACTCACCTATCCCTGGGGCGAAGAGACCAAACCGAACGGCAAAACTCTTGCCAATTTTTGGCAGGGAACGTGGCCAAACGAGAATCTTCTAGAAGATGGATTCTACTACACAGCCCCCGTGGGAAGTTTCCCACCGAATGATTTTGGGCTGTACGATATGGTCGGCAATGCCTGGGAGTGGACCGCTGATTGGTATGCTGAAGATTATTACAAACTTTCACCAGTCGACAATCCGCTGGGACCCGAGACGGGCACCTTGAAGGTTGCACGAGGGGGGTCATGGTACTGTGGACAAGGTCACTGCGGCGCGTACCGGAATGCGTACCGCGGTCGCAGTCCGCAAGATGCGAGTTTTAATAACGTAGGATTTCGTTGTGTTAAATTACGTACTAACTAACTCAATCTATAACTATTTTCAGGAGAAGTGTTTTATGAGAAAGCTCATTGTACCGGTGGTTGTGATCTTTGCTTTCGCG
>CAYJSZ010000041.1:0-1749 GCA_964372545.1 uncultured Ignavibacteriaceae bacterium | reverse complement strand
ACCGGCATGATGGGTGGCCGTGGAGCCGACCACGAAGACTGTGCGATTGCTTGCATCAAGGGTGGTTTACCGCCGGGAATCGTGGAGGACAAGACGGGAACGGTGTACATCCTTACGCCGGAAAAAGGAACGAAAGGTGGTAATGAAGCGCTCGTGCAATACGCTGCGAAGACTGTTACAGTGAAAGGAAAGGTCGTTGAAAAAGGAGGGTCAAAGCTGCTGCTGTATTCCAGCGTAGAAGCGAAGTAGATTCAGGCAGTGTTAACGCGAAAGCCCGAGAACTCTTCTCGGGCTTTTCTACTCCTTCACCGCCGTTTGTGTTGCGGTTTTTCTTTTCAGAGGCCGGAGAAATAATGTCGGTCAGCTTCAACCGTTGAAGAGAACGGTATAGCCAACCCCACAGTGAGTGACGGCAAGGAGGGAGAGTAGTGTAACAGGAGCGACAGAGAGGGTTGCCACCAATGCAACAATCGGAAGACCGTAGCCTTTGTTCAGCATTGCATTGCCTCCTGATTGTTGTTTGAAATCTTCTCTCTTACGACGAGGATTAGTGGAATAAACGCGGTGCTATCGACGTGCTGTCTTTTGATACGGCATGACATGAGGCAGAGTTATAGTGCACTGCCCCGACTTGTCCGCTATCTTTTTGGCGGGAACCTTCGGAAGGTTTTTTATTTATGGTATGAGTACGACGGGAGAAAAGCCAAGCCCTTCCGGCTCCTTTCCAATCGTCGGCTGCAAACCGTGTTGAGCGGCAAGGTCGATGCTCCGCTCTTGGCCGAGAATACTCCCTCATACCAACGGACCCCGGGATAGCATGGCTCGCGTCTACACGCTGATTTTGGTCATCTGTTTGACCGATATTTGAATCAGTTTCTTCAGCGTCGGCAGATGGATATCTTCAAGTCCCTTGATATACAAACACGACTTCCCGGTCTTGTACTTCCCTAATTTCTTCATGAGCTCGTCGTACTGTCCGAAGCCCGCCATGATGTAGAGAGTCAGGTTTTGTTTGCGGGGAGAGAACCCCGTGAGAAACCAGTCGCCCTCGCGTCCGCTTTCGTACTTGTAATGGTAACTACCAAAGCCAATGATGCTACCTCCCCACATCCTGGGTTCCGCCTTGGTGGCTTGCTTCATGAGTTCCAGGATGGTGAAGCAATCCTGGCGCTTACTCTTGTCGGTGATGCCGTTGAGGAATCTCTCCACGCTTTGGTCGTTCGGTTTTGTCTTGAGTTCCGCCATCTTCATCTCCTTGAGGATTGTCTCTATCGCTGTCGTCACATAAGGGCCATCACGTCGCTTGGTAGCTGCCCAACGCTCCGGTTCAGCCGCGGCGCGCAGCGTCGTCCGCCGCACCCGGTTGTTGGGCGGCACCATGGAACATCACGGCCGCACCTCGCTCATAAGCGCAAGAAGGTTTCCGTCCGGATCGCGGAAGAAAGCCATCCACAATTCATGGTCGGGTAGCTTCGCTATGAGGTGGGGCTTTGCTTCGAAAAGAACGCCCCGTGCCGACAACGTTTCGAAAGCCGTATGGAGGTCGGGGACCTTGTAGTAGATGACTGAACTGTAATTCTCGGCCTGGGCTTTGGCAGGAGCATCCAGCATCAGCCGGACACCGGCGCAGTCGAAGAAGCCGAGACCTGGTGGCGCCTGAAAGAGGAATTGCATACCCAGAGTATCGCGGTAAAAGGCGACTGCCCGCTCGATATCGCTGACCGGGACGGCAATCTGCCCGATTTGAAC
>CAYJSZ010000040.1:0-20519 GCA_964372545.1 uncultured Ignavibacteriaceae bacterium | reverse complement strand
GGTGGTACGAGTGTTGTGACTTCCATGGCCATTCTCCTTATAGACAATTAGACAATCATGATCGTCAAAAATAGCAAGAAATTTATTCAGTTGAAACTGTTTCGGCTTTCGCTTCGAGTGCGCTTTTCATCGTGTGCCAGGCAAGGCTTGCGCACTTGACACGAGCCGGAAACTCGCTCACGCCTGAAAATGCCGCAAGTTTTCCGAGCTCTTCCAAATGGTTTTCTCCCTGCAATTCTCCCGTCACTAATTTGTGGAATGTCTGGAACAATTTCTCAGCTTCTTCAGCTGTCTTTCCCTTCACCAGAGAGGTCATGATAGAAGCCGACGCTTTCGAAATTGCACAGCCCGACCCGGTGAAGCTAATGTCTTGAATAACGCCATCGTCCATCTTCAGGTACATGGTATAATGATCGCCGCAGAGCGGGTTGTAACCATCCACCGTGCGATCCGCGTCATCCATCGCCCGGAAGTTGCGGGGATTCTTGTTGTGGTCAAGAATCAGCTCCTGATATAGCGCTTTTAGTTCCGACATCAGTGGAACACCTCTTGCACCTTGCGAATCCCTTTTGCCAGAGCGTCAACCTCCTCCTTCGTGTTGTAGAATGCAAACGACGCACGTACTGTAGCCGGCACGTCAAAGCGCAGCATCACCGGCATGGCGCAGTGATGACCGGTCCGAACAGCGATGCCTTCGCTGTCAAGAATCGTTCCGACGTCGTGCGCATGGACTCCTTCCAAAACAAATGAAAGTACTCCGGCCTTCTCCTGCGCCGTCCCGATGATGCGCACGCCTTTGATGCTTCCGACAGCTTCCGATGCAAGCTCCAGCAATCCTTGCTCAAACTCGGCGACGGCATCAAAATCCAAACTCATCAGATAGTCAATCGCAGCACCGAATCCGATCGTGTCTGCGATGTTGGGAGTGCCGGCCTCGAACTTATAGGGCAGGTCGTTATACGTCGTCTTTTCGAACGTCACCGACTTGATCATGTCTCCTCCGCCCTGATATGGCGGCATTTGTTCAAGCCATGATGTTTTTCCGTAGAGAACGCCGATGCCCGTCGGCCCAAACATCTTGTGGGAAGAAAAGGCATAGAAATCGCAATCAAGTTCGCGAACATCGACCCGCATATGCGGTACTGCTTGTGCACCATCCAGCAGGACGGGGATATTGCGCGCATGGGCAAGGGCGATCATTTCCTTCACCGGATTGATCGTTCCCAACGCATTGGAGACGTGAGTCAACGCCACGATTCTCGTGCGCTCACTCAGCAGGCGTTTGTACTCATCCAGAACAATCTCGCCCTGGTCATTGATAGGAATAACTCGTAACTGAGCACGGCGCTCCCCACAGAGAATTTGCCACGGCACGATGTTGGAATGGTGTTCCATGGCGGAGACCAGCACCTCGTCGCCCGCTTTGATAAACTTTTCGCCAAAACTGTTTGCAACAAGATTGATTCCCTCGGTCGTCCCACGCACAAACACGATTTCATGTGCATGGTCGGCGTTGATAAACTGCTTGACCTTCATCCGCACGGCTTCATACTCAGCTGTCGCTGCCTCGCTCAGATGATGAACCCCGCGATGGACGTTCGAGTTGAGAGAAGTGTAGTAACGACGGAGTGCATCGAGCACGACTTGAGGCTTCTGACTGGTCGCAGCATTATCGAGATAGACCAACGGCTTGCCGTTGACGCGCTGCTGCAACAACGGAAAATCCTTGCGGATTCTCGTTACATCGAAGTTCTTATTGGAGATGACTGGCGTCTCCATTTTAGCCGCTATGCTCATTCTGCATCCAACCCGTGGGCATCTTCAAGGCGCTTGCGGAGGATATGATGGAGTCGCTCTCGCAACGGCTCGACTTTGATTCGCTCGATGACGTCGCTGGCAAATGCATAGATGAGAATGTCGCGAGCCTTGTTCAGACTGACGCCTCGTGATCGCAAATAAAACAGCGCTTCGTCATCTAACTGACCAACCGTCGCACCGTGTGTACACTTCACATCGTTGGCGAAAATCTCAAGTTGCGGCTTCGTGTCGATGGAAGCCTCGTCGGAAAGAATCAGATTCTTATTTGTCTGCTTCGCATCAGTTTTTTGTGCATCTTTCTTCACGATGATCTTGCCGTTGAAGACACCCTTCGATTTTTCGGCGAGGATACCTTTATACAGCTCATGACTTGGACAGTGCGGCTTGGCGTGAACGATGCACGTATGATTATCGATATGCTGCTCGCCCGTTCCAAGATACAGACCGTTCAGCGTTGCCTCCGCACCTTCACCGTCCAGTGTAACGGTGATATTGTTTCGTACCAGCCTCCCGCCGAACGTCACTGCATTGGAGCTAAAATTGCTATCTCGGTCCTGCTGCACGTGCAGCGTGCCGACATGGAATGACCGATCGCTCTCAAGTTGCAGTCTATCGTGTTCAACAATTGCATTCTTCGCTAGAAAAATTTCCGTCACCGTATTCGTCAGATAAATATTGGGTACCAAACTCACATAGCTCTCGATAAAAGCCATCTGACTGCTTTCACCAGCTATGATGAGATTCCGAGGAAAAGAGACGAACTCTGTTTCCGGTCCAGTCGAAATCATCATGAGGTGAACCGGTTTCTCAATGATGGTGCGGTTAGGAATATACATGAACACACCATCCTGCAAGAATGCCGTGCTCAGCGCGACGAAAGCATTTTCATCGTAGGGGGCGTACTTCGTTAAATGCTGCTCGATCAATGCGGGCTCATTCTTTATCGCTTCCGCGAGGCTCCCAATTTTTACTCCCGCCGGCACACTGTTAGCCGTTGAAAGCTCTTTTGAAAAATGGCCATTGATACAAACAATACGATTCCATTCGGGATGACCAAAAGAAAATTGTTCTAAGTCTTTCGCTGTAACACCAGCAACCTTATACCCGAAAATAGGCTTCAATGCCAACTTCGCAATAGGAGAAACGTCTGTGTATTTCCACTCTTCGTTCTTGGTTGTTGGGAAACCTAACTCGGCAAACTTCGCAATGGCGGTTTTCCGAATCGAATGGAGGTTTGAAGACGCTTCACCATTGCGACTCTTTTCAAACAGCTCGAAGTTCGAGAGATACCAATTCGTTTTCTGGTCTATCTGCTGCGTCATCGCTCCATCCTCATGGATTCACCTCTACTTTTTCTTCCTCGTCCCGCACCCAGTCATAGCCCTTCTCTTCCAGTTCCAGCGCCAATTCCTTGCCGCCCGACTTCACGATGCGCCCGTCGACAAGGACATGCACAACGTCCGGCACAACGTAATTTAGAAGACGCTGGTAGTGCGTTACAACAATGATTGAGCGATCTTTACCACGCAGTTTATTGATGCCGTGTGCAACGGCCTTCAAAGCATCGATATCGAGTCCGGAATCTGTCTCATCCAACACCGCAAGCGTCGGCTCTAAGACAGCCATCTGGAAGATTTCATTACGCTTCTTCTCTCCACCGGAGAAACCGTGGTTCACAGAACGATTCAGCAGGCTCTCATCCATCTCGACGAGTTTTGCTTTTTCCTTAATGAGCTTGAGAAAATCCATCGCATCAAATTCTTCCTGACCTCTGCTTTTGCGGATTGCATTGAGAGCTGCACGCAAGAAATAAGTGTTGCTCACACCGGGAATTTCCACCGGATACTGAAACGCCATGAACACTCCCTCCCGCGCTCGCTCTTCTGGGTCTAACTCAAGAAGATCCTTACTATTGTAAAGAATTTGCCCTTGTGTGATCTTGTAGGAATCGCGACCGGCAATCGCCTGTGCAAGAGTGCTTTTGCCCGAGCCATTCGGACCCATGATGGCGTGAACCTCTCCAAGGTTGACCTTCAAATCCACTCCGCGCAGTATCTCATTTCCGTCAATACCCGCATGTAAGTTTCTAATTTCCAATAACGTCATAACGCCTTTACCTTTTCATTTTGACTTTTTACTTTTGAATTGATCACCCGACGCTTCCTTCAAGACTGATACTCAGCAGCTTTTGTGCTTCGACAGCAAACTCCATTGGCAGCTCGCGGAACACTTCTTTGCAGAATCCGCTGACAATCATATTCACGGCGTCTTCCGTCGCAAGCCCGCGTTGCTTGCAATAAAAAATCTGATCCTCATCGATCTTGGAGGTCGAAGCCTCGTGCTCGATACGGGCGGAGGTATTCTTCACCTCCATATATGGGAATGTATGCGCGCCACATTGATCGCCGATGAGCAGCGAGTCGCACTGCGAGTAGTTGCGGGCGCCTTTGGCATTTTTCATGATTCGAATCAACCCGCGGTAGGAGTTCTGTCCGTGGCCCGCTGAAATGCCCTTCGACACAACCGTGCTCTTCGTATTTTTGCCGATGTGAATCATCTTGGTGCCGGTATCCGCCTGCTGGTAATTATTGGTCACCGCGACTGAATAAAACTCGCCCACCGAATTATCGCCGACGAGCAGACAGCCCGGATATTTCCAGGTAATCGCAGCGCCCGTCTCGACTTGCGTCCAGGTAATTTTCGAATTCTTGCCTAAACACTTTCCGCGCTTCGTAACAAAGTTGTATATGCCACCACGCCCTTCTTTATCTCCTGGATACCAGTTCTGAATCGTCGAATACTTAATCGTTGCGTTATCCAGTGCGACCAATTCGACAACTGCCGCATGCAGTTGATTCTCATCCCGCATCGGAGCCGTACACCCTTCGAGGTAGCTCACGTATCCACCTTCTTCAGCAACGATTAACGTGCGCTCAAACTGCCCTGTCTCCCGCGCGTTGATGCGGAAGTACGTCGAAAGCTCCATCGGACAACGTACGCCTTTCGGAATAAATGCGAAAGACCCATCGGTAAAGACCGCAGAGTTCAACGCGGCGAAGAAATTATCGGTGTACGGAACAACGGAGCCGAGATACTTTTTCACAATATCGGGATGATTCTGGATCGCCTCCGTCATCGAGCAGAAGATGATGCCTGCTTCTTCAAGCTTCTTCTTAAAGGTCGTAGCAACCGATACGCTATCAAATACCGCATCGACAGCTACGCCCGCGAGTAGCTTTTGTTCATCGAGTGGAATGCCAAGCTTCTCGAACGTTCGCCGGACTTCGGGATCGACTTCATCTAAGCTATTCAGCTTCTTTTTCTTCTTGGGTGCTGAGTAGTACCGACTGTTCTGGTAATCAATCGGACCGTATTTAATGTTCGCCCATTGAGGCTCGGCTCCTTCTTTCCACAGCTTCTCCCAATGGCGAAACGCTTTGAGTCGCCTTTCGAGCATCCAGTCTGGCTCACCTTTCTTCTCCCAGATCATGCGAATAATTTCTTCGTTAATGCCCTTGGGAACAGTCTCGTACTCGACTGATGTCTCGAAGCCGTACTTGTATTCCTGCGTCGCTAATTGTTCTATGGTATTGGTTTCAGTACTCATTTTATTTTTTCCTTATTTTTTCCAAGAGAACCATATTTACGAGACTGCCGGGGCCGATAGTTTTGGAGCAGCGGGCGCCGCCGTTGGTTTCGCAGGTGCCGCCGGTTTTGCCATAGGCTTTTTGAACTCAGGGTAGTTCAACACCCACGTCAGTTTGTCGATCTTCCTGAGGATATTTCCTGCCTCAAGGGCCTCCATTACTTTGCGTGTCAGCTCCTCGGCTTCGAGGTACTTGAATTTGATCTTGTTCACTTCAAGGTACGCCATCACGCCGTAGTGCATATCGCGAAGGAAGACATTCGAGAGATGATACAGATGGTACTTGGCCTTGAGGAATTTCAAAAAGTCAACCCGTTTTTCTTCGAATAACTTTAGATGTTCTAGCATAGTGTCTTGTGAGATTGTTAAATGATTTCCTGGACAGTCATTTTATCAAACAACACATTCAGGTCACGCTGCAGTTTTCCTAGCGGTCGACGTATCGTGCAGTTATCAAAGAGATAGCAACCTTCCGGACCTTCAGTATAGCACTCGGCAACCATGGGACGCTCCTCCTCAATGATCCTCACGACAAATGAGACCGCCAGCTCATTCGGTCTCTTTGCCAACGCATAGCCGCCTCGAACACCCTGAAGCGAACGGATGACGCCCGACTTCGCGAGTTTCTGCAACACCTTCGCCAGAAGCTCGTAGGGTATGCCATTTTCACTGGCAAGCTCTTTCGCAGTGAACACTTGGCCCATCGGTTTCAGGGCCATGTGGCGCAGCGCGATCAGACCATATTCAACTTTCTTTGACAACTGCAGCATAAATCCGACCTACACAGTCCGACATTGGTTCAAAAAAATTTGGCTCAACGCCAAACCTATTCACGAATACTCGAACTCAATATACCACTTTTTCTAAGGGTAAGTCAAGCCAAAATTCATCCGTTTGTCAATGCAGAAGTTGAATGCCGTCGGCCTTTTCTCTACCTTAGCAATGCTTTCCTATGGCCGTCGTAGATACTCAACAACTGAGCAAGACATATCGATCCGGGATCATCAAAAGGTCTGATGTGAAGGCATTGCTTGATGTTTCCGTGACAGTTAATTCTGGCGAAATTTTCGGTTTGCTAGGACCCAATGGCGCTGGCAAAACGACGTTCGTCAAAATATTGCTTTCCATTGTTTCACCTTCCTCAGGCTCCGCAACAATTCTCCAAGAACCACTCGGTTCATTAAAGATTCGCGAAAAGAGCGGCTACCTTCCTGAAAACCATCGTTATCCTTCTTTCTTGACCGGCCTTGAAACACTTTTGATGTTCGGGAGAATTCATGGACGCGATGCGAGACTTTTGAAAGACAAGGCTCAGTCTTTGTTGGTTCAGGTCGGATTGAAAGACTGGGCTCATGTGAAGATAAAAAAGTATTCCAAGGGGATGTTACAGCGTTTAGGACTTGCTCAAGCTTTACTGAATGACCCGGAGATCTTGTTCCTTGATGAACCGACAGACGGAGTCGATCCTGTAGGGAGAAAAGAGATTCGGGATGTATTGCGAGAATTACGGAATCATGGAACGACGATCTTTCTGAACTCCCATATACTCTCCGAAGTTGAGCTGATCAGCGACCGTGTAGCTATTCTCAACAAAGGACAGGTGTTGAAAGTAGGGACGGTGGATTCGATCACGAGAAAGCAGGACGAGTATGATTTTCAGTTAAGTGAAGAAGTAACTGGTGACCTGCTCTCTCAAATCAAAGGCGTTCTCCCTTCGGCACAACGTGAAGGAAAGCGACTCCGCATCGTTGCACAGGATAAAGAAGATGTGAACCGCGTCGTCGACCTTCTCCGATCAAAGAATATTCTCATCGAATCCATGGTGCACCGCAAGTCAACGCTTGAGGAATCGTTCATCGAGCTGATTCAATCGGAACAACCATGAGAGGCATGTACGGGATATTCCTCTTTACGTTGAAGGAAGCGATCCGGAAGGGAACGCTGCTCCTGTACTTCCTCATTGGAACCGTTATCATTGCCATCTTTGCACTTGGGATAAAGATCTCGCCCGAGGACAGCAATGCAATCAGTTTTTTCGGTCAGACAATACCGGCTCGCTCCTCACAAGGTCCCAGCGTTGTCGACTTTCTTCTCTTGCAGCTATACAATGGGGCTTCCGGCTCTATTTTGCTGTTGGGACTCTTCGGGACCGCCGGCCTTATCCCCTCCCTTCTCGAGAAAGGAACTGTCGAACTATTCCTCAGTAAACCGGTTTCCCGCCATAACATCTTCTTGTCGCGCTGTGCCGGTGCGTTAGCGGGCATCATGGTGAACATCCTCTACTTCTTCCTCGGTATCTGGCTCATATTCGGCCTCAAGCTCGGCGTTTGGCACTGGGGATTTCTTGCCTCGTCAATACTGACATCCTACATTTTCGGCTGCTACTTTGCCGTCGTTGCATGGTTTGGAGTCACGACACAAAGCACCGGAGTCGCCATCATTGTTGCCTTCGGCGTCAACGTCATTGCGAGTCTCCTCGAAACGAGAGAAATGCTCCTGTATAAGATTTGGAGTAACGACCTCTATCATCGCGCCCTCGACGTGCTGTACTATGTTTTCCCGCAGTTAAGCGCGATGAGCAAGAGCACATCGACTCTCATCGGTACACTCCCCGCCATGCCTGGCCGACTTGCAAACGCTCCAGAGGCATTTACCATTCTACCGTTTCTCTACTCTACTCTCTCCGCGGGAGCGATATACGCCCTCGCCATTTTGCACTTCAAGAAAAAAGATTACTGATCTCTGCAAGAGCGACGAACTCTGTTCACGCGGCCGGTGTTATACACTGGCGGCGCATGAGCTTGTTTCTTCTGCGAATTCTCGCTACTATTCATCTGCAAACATGGAGTCTTTATGAATATTGGCATTACCTGTTATCCAACCTATGGCGGCAGCGGGGTCGTTGCAACCGAGCTTGGCAAAGCGTTGGCAGAGCGCGGTCATTCGATTCATTTCATCAGCTACGCGTTGCCGATGCGCTTGAACGGCTATATCGGGAATATGTTCTACCATGAAGTCGAGATTTCCACCTATCCCCTCTTCGATTTCCCGATGTATACGCTTGCGCTTGCCAGCAAGATGTATGAGGTAGCAAAGTTTGAAAAGCTCGATATCCTCCACTGTCATTATGCTATTCCTCATGCTACCAGCGGCTACCTTGCAAAAGAAATGCTGAACCTCCCCAACCTCAAAGTCATCACGACGTTACACGGTACGGATATTACCCTGGTTGGTCTGGAGCCGAGCTTTCTCCCGGTGATGAAATTCAGCATCGAGCGCAGCGACGGCGTGACGGCGGTTTCCCGCTTCCTCCGCGAAAAAACAATGACGAATTATGGGATCGAAAAGGATATCGAGGTGATTCCAAATTTCGTGGATACAACAAAGTATCAGCGGGGCTCGGCTGAAGAAGTGCGGAAACTCTGCGCGGATAGCACGGAGAAAATCCTGGTGCATACTTCCAATTTCCGGCCGGTTAAACGGGTTCAAGATGTTATCCGCATCTTTAACGAGGTCCTCAAACGGGTTCCGAGCCGGCTGTTGTTGGTCGGCGACGGACCCGACCGTTCTCAGTGCGAATACCTGTGTCGAGAATTGGGCATTGCGGATCACGTCAAGTTCCTCGGCAAGCAAACCGAGTTTGTCAACATCCTCTCTGCTGCTGATCTCTTTCTCATGCCCAGTCAATCTGAAAGCTTCGGCCTCTCCGCGCTTGAGGCGATGGCGTGCGAGGTGCCTGTCGTTTCATCAAGCGTAGGAGGATTACCGGAATTGGTTGTACATGGACAGACCGGCTATATTGCCGAGATCGGTGACATCGAGCGCATGGCAAAGTATGCAATCGAGCTGCTCACGAATCCGTCGAAGCACGACCTCTTCGCAAAGGCGGCCCGCAAGCGGGCGATGGAATTCGAGTCGTCCAAGATAGTGTCGCAATACGAGCAATACTACCAGAAGGTTCTTCAGGGCGCAGCTGTCACAGCTCAATAACAATCTTTACTTTTTCCCAACAAGGAGAATGAGTGGAAACTTGGAATGAGTTTCGCGTGATTCTCCCGAGTCTGTTCATGAAGTCCCTCGTCGCGGTCATCTGTGGAGGGCTGATCGGCATAGAGCGAGAACGCCGTGGAAAGCCGGCCGGACTGCGGACCAACATCTTGATCTGCCTTGGCTCAACGCTGTACATGTTAGTTGGGGAGTATGTCGCAACGCGATTTACCGGCATGCAGAGCGACCCCTCGCGCATTGCCAGTCAGGTTGTCACCGGCATCGGCTTTATTGGCGCGGGGACCATCATTCAATCACGCGGATCAATTACCGGTCTCACCACAGCGGCGGTGATCTGGACGGTCGCCGGCATCGGTTTGTGTATCGGAGCAGGCTTCCCGTTCATCGCACTCTACTTCACGCTTCTCGTCCTCTTTGTCCTCATCTTCCTCGCTCAATACGAACACAAACTTCTTGGCAAATGCCACTTTGTAACTACGACATTGAAGTTTAAGGATGATGCGGGAAAGCTATGGGCGGAGCTGAGCGAGATCCTTCACGAAAACGACGTCACTACGTCTCAGTATCAAATTCGCAAGGACAAGAACGCCATCGTTCGCGATCTTCGCTATTGCGACAAGCATCCTGCCCACAACCGGTTCATGTACGACCTCTGGAAAGCGAGCGCCATGAAAGAAATCCGCACAGCAAAAAGCCCTCTCCTGCCACACTAGATCATCCACGCTCTTTACTCCTGTACGCCCCACCATGAGTGAACGAAAGGACCCGGAAAAACATCTCGATCTCGTTGCAGAGTTAGTCGATATCTTCGCGCAGCAAGAGTTTGAGATTCTCGGCGTTTCCGGCGGGACGGGATATGCCGAGCCCCCCAGCTTGCCCAACGATGGCTTCGGAGATCAGGAGGACAAGGAGCCGGATGTTTACGCGTATGACAACAAGCGGCGATGTTACATCATTGGAGAAGCAAAAACAGGGAACGGAGATTTCGAAACGGAGCACGCTTTGACGCAGTACAATGTGTTTCTAGACCAAGTACACCAACGGAGTGGACAGCGGGCCTTCCTGTATGTGATTGTGCCCGCCACAAAAGTACCGGAATTCAACTCGATGATCACGCACTACATCCATCGGGAATACTGGGGAAACATCGTGCTGGTGAGCTCGAAACGCTGGCAGGAGTAGCTTCAGACGCGTCACACCGTGTCTCTTCCGGGTCCTCAGGCAGGTCGCAGCCTCGCGAACTTCAAGACAAGATTTTTCACTCCATACTCGTCAAAGTGCACTATCGCCTTTCGCGCTTCCCCTCGTCCGCTCACCTGCACGACTTTCCCTTCTCCAAAAATCTCATGGTGCACGCGGAGACCCGCTTTGATCTCAACAACCTCCTGTGATTCATCGGCGTAGTCATGCAGGGTATCGGAGAAGTATTGATCTTCCGGCACGGTCTTCTTCCGGCCACCATCACGACCCTTCAGCACGCTTCTTCCGTTGGAAAACAGGGAAGCACTGCGGGATTTCCGAAGCGAGCTGCTCTCCACACGGTCTATTCCCTCAGAACCTATCTCAGACAAAAAACGTGATGCTATCGGAAAAGTCGGCTCGCCGTAGCGATAGCGCAGTTTCGTGCTGCTGAAGTAGAGCTTTTTCTGCGCACGAGTCATCCCAACATAGAATAGCCGCCGTTCTTCTTCCAAATCACCGCCGGTAATCTCCGCCGAATAGAATGGTAGCAGACCCTCTTCTAAGCCTGCGATAAAAACCACAGGGAATTCAAGTCCCTTGGATGAATGCAACGTCATCAATGTGACTGCGTTTCTCGTTCCATCCCATTGATCGATGTCCGAAACGAGCGCCACTTCCTCCAAAAACATTTCGAGTGTTGCATCTTCCCGGTCATGAGCAAATTCGGAAATGGCCGACAGGAGTTCCTGCACGTTTTCCCACCGGGCCAGTGATTCTGCGGTCCCCTCCTCTTTGTACATCTTGAGAATACCAAGCTCATCGACGAGAGACCGGGTGAGCTCGCCGAGAGACATCTGGGAGCGAAGAGAAGTGTACTTCAGAATGAAGCTTCGAAACTGGCCAGCACTCTTTTTGATACGATCGCCCAGATCCGTAATCTGCCCTACCTGCTGAAGCGCGCCTACCAGAGGGAGGTTCTGCGTTCGCGCAAACCCGCGCAACCGTTCTACACTTGTTCCACCGATACCGCGCGAAGGATAGTTGATCACCCGGAGCAAGCTTTCTTCATCATTCGGGTTCACGAGCAGTCGCAGGTAGGCAAGGACATCTTTGATCTCCCTGCGCTCGTAGAACCGAATTCCGCCAACGATGACGTACGGGATTCCGTTGCGTCGCAACGCATCCTCGATCGAACGCGACTGGGCATTCGTTCGATAGAGAACGGTAAAGTCCTTCAGGTCCAGTTTTCTATGAAGGCTCTCCTCCTGTATTGACTGAACGATTTGATATCCCTCGTCTTTATCGTCGGCGCACTCAACGAGCGTGATTGCTTCGCCTTTGGGGTTTTGCGTCCAGAGGTTCTTCTCAAGCTGATGGACGTTGTACTTGATCAATCGATCTGCAGCCGAGAGGATGGTTCGGGTCGAACGATAGTTCTGCTCCAGACGAAATGTCTGGCAGTCCTGATAGTCCTTCTCGAAATCTAAGATGTTTCGGATGTCGGCGCCACGGAACGAGTAAATGCTTTGCGCATCGTCTCCAACGACGCAGATATTCCGGTACTGTTGGGATAGTTGCCTGGTGACCTCGTACTGAGCACGGTTCGTGTCCTGAAATTCATCGACCAGAATGAATTTAAACCGATGCCGGTATTTCTCTAAGACTGCCGGCGCACGCTGGAACAACTCCATCGGCTTCACCAGGAGGTCGTCGAAGTCCATCGCGTTGCTGCGTTGGAGCGAACGTTGGTATGCGGCATAGACCTTCGCTACTCGCTCGTCCACGAGGTCTCGCGCAAGCTCCTCATACTGCTTCGGGGAGATGAGCTGATTCTTGGAGCCGCTGATTCTCGATTGAAACATCTGCGGTGAATATTGTTGCGTCGAGATGTTCAGATCGGCCAAACACTTCTTGATGGTACTTAACGAATCGTCGCTGTCGTAGATGGTAAAGGAGCGAGAATATCCTAACGGCTCGCATTCTCTCCGCAGCACGCGGGCAAACATCGAGTGGAATGTCCCCATCCAGAGCTGCTGGGCCTGTTCGCCCGCGAGCTTGTTGATTCGCTCCTTCATCTCGTTCGCCGCTTTGTTGGTAAACGTCAAGGCGAGTATGTGAGAGGGCGGAACCCCGCAGCTCAAGAGATACGCGATGCGATACGTGAGTACACGCGTCTTACCGCTTCCGGCGCCGGCGATGATCATCACCGGGCCGTTGACGGCTTTGACGGCTTCCTGTTGGACGGGATTAAGGTCTTTGAGAAAAGTCATGCTGGCGAATCGTTCTTACTTCTAAATCATCAACGCCCCCTCGAGACGGAGGAGAACCTCTTTTGTTTTGACCCCCGCGCCGTATCCGACCAAATCGTCGTCCGAACCGACAACCCGGTGACACGGGATGACGATCGGAAGAGGGTTGGCTGCATTTGCACGGCCGACCGCTTGAAAACCGCGTGGAGTTCCCACGCGACTTGCGAGCTCCTTATAGGTGATCACCGTTCCATAGGGAACCCGGCGCAGTTCCGACCAGACTCTTCGCTGAAATTCCGTTCCGTGCAGGTCAAGTTTGCTTCGAAATTGGACCAATCTGCCGTCACAATATCTCTCGAGCTCGGCCACTATCTGCTTGTTCGCGTCCGCCGACTCCTCAACCTCCGCCCCATCGAAATGTTTCCGAATCCATCCGAAAAACTCCTTCTTCGTGCTGGCCGGAATACTGATCTTGCAGACGCCTTTCCCCGTCGAGGCAACATAGAGCGTACCTAAGCTCGAACCGAACGCGGCCCAGAAAATTTTTTCCATGGGTTCACTCCAATTACGCCAACATGCAGCGGCAGCAGCGCGTCAAGTTCCATACGTGAAGCCCTGGGCATCTCTCAGGTTGAGTAATCCCCAATGGAACTTGAAACCTGAGACGTACAACACTCATTATTCTTCCTCGCCCGCTCGTAACTTTTCCAGCACAGAAAAATCTTCCAGCGTGGTCGTGTCGCCGGTGACGGCCCCGCTCGAAGCGATCTCGCGTAAGAGGCGGCGCATGATTTTTCCGCTACGCGTCTTCGGCAAGGCGTCGGTGAAGCGAATCTCATCCGGCCGCGCCAACGCTCCAATTTCCTTCACCACATGCTGACGTAATTCTTCTTTCAATTCCTCAACCGGCGTTCGACCACTTTCGAGCGTGACAAATGCGCAGATGGCGGAGCCCTTGAGTTCATCCGGCTTCCCCACGACGGCCGCTTCTGCAACGTACTGGTGACTCACCAGCGCGCTCTCAATTTCTGCCGTGCCAAGCCGGTGGCCTGCAACGTTCAGCACATCATCGACCCGACCCATGATCCAGAAATAGCCGTCATCGTCCCGCCGCGCACCGTCTCCGGTAAAATACACACCCTTGATATCGTTCCAGTACTCTTTTTTGTAGCGCCCCGGGTCTCCATAAATCGTCCGCAGCATCGAGGGCCACGGCTTGCGGATCACCAGATAGCCGCCCTGATTCTTTCCCACCGACTTCCCTTCTTTATCAACCACGTCCGGTTCAATACCGGGGAACGGTAACGTTGCAGTTCCAGGCTTTGTCACAGTCGCGCCTGGCAACGGCGTAATCATGATCGCGCCGGTCTCGGTTTGCCACCAGGTGTCGACAATGGGACAGCGTTCTTTGCCAATGACCTTGTGATACCACATCCAGGCTTCCGGGTTGATCGGTTCGCCAACCGTGCCGAGCAACCGGAGAGAGCTAAGGCTATGTTTCAACGGCCACTGTTCACCCCAGCGGATGAACGCCCGGATCGCCGTCGGCGCCGTGTAGAAGACGTTCACTTGATATTTGTCGATGAGCTTCCAAAACCGATCTGGCTCCGGCCAATTGGGCGCGCCTTCGTACATGAAGCTCGTTGCGCCGTTTGCCAACGGTCCATAGACGACGTATGAATGCCCCGTCACCCAACCGATGTCCGCCGTGCACCAGTATGTGTCGGTATCTTTCACGTCGAACACCCACTTGGTCGTGATGTAAACACCGGTCAAGTATCCTCCGGTTGTGTGAAGGACACCTTTCGGCTTCCCCGTGCTGCCGCTCGTGTACAGAATGAACAGGGGGTGTTCCGCGTCGAGTTCTTCCGCCTTGCACACAGCCGACGCGTTTTGCATATGTTCGTCCCACCAGTGGTCGCGGCCGGGTTCCATGTGGATTTCATGCCCTGTTCTTTTCAGCACGATAACATGCCGCACAGAGGGAGTTTGCCGCAAAGCTTCATCGACATTGTTCTTGAGTGGGACAATGTTGCCACGCCGGAATCCGCCATCTGCTGTTACAACAACCTTAGCCTGTGCGTCACTGATTCGATCAATGAGCGCTTGCGCGCTAAATCCTCCGAAAATCACCGAGTGTGTCGCACCAAGCCGTGCACATGCGAGCATCGCAATGGCAAGTTCCGGCACAAGCGGCATGTAGAGCGCTACCCGGTCGCCTTTTTCTATCCCCAAGGTTTTCAGCACATTGGCAAACTTGCAGACTTCTCCATGAAGCTGCTGATAGGTCAGCGTCCGCGATTCGCCCGGCTCCCCTTCCCAAATGATGGCCGCCTTGTTCCGCCGCCACGTTGGTAAGTGCCGATCAAGGCAATTGAAGGAAACATTGATCTTGCCTCCGACAAACCATTTCGCAAATGGCGGCTTCCATACGAGCACGTTCTTCCACGGTTTGAACCAATCGAGTTCCCTCGCTATCGTCGCCCAAAATCTCTCCGGATTCTTGATGGATGCGTCATAGAGCTTCTTGTATTCTGCAAATGATTTGACGTGCGCCAGCCGGGAAAACTCAGCGCGCGGCTTGAAGACACGGTCTTCCCTTAAGATCGACGTGATGTTGGTCGATGCATCCTTTTTGCGCGAAACCATTCTCTACTCCTGGGACGAACGATGGCAGGAATGTAGTCAAAAGAACGTTAGAGTATAGTCAAACTCGACTATAAAGGCAAGATTACAGTCTTCGCGAACATCAGACCGGACATCGTGAAAGAATGTTCACGGAGGAAACGAGAAACAAAGAGTGGAGGAGGAGTTAGTAAAGCCGGGATGAATCGGAGAAAGTGCCGTTCGATCCGTAGGCTTTAAAATAGTGTAGTCCAGTACGCGGGGGGTTCGTGGTGACCACGAGCGTCGTGTCAAAAGTGATATCGACGATATCGTATCGCGCGCCGGTTTTCTCGACTCGCCTGCCGTACACGGCAAACTCGAAGAGGGAATCAGTTCGTTCAGACACGATTGTTTCTAAACTGTACGCTGTGGTGCGACCGATGAGGCCTGCGAGTTTCACCGGAATACTGGTCGACCGAACAGAGTCAGGAACAGAGAACTGAGAAATCTCAGCGAGGACACGATACTCGACCGTCTCCTCGTAGTCTGTCGGAAAACACGATAAAGCGACAAAGATCACAACTGTGAGATAGAATGGGTATGGAGATCTTCGGTTCACGATGCTCACGTAAATTGGGGAACTGTTGTAACTACTCAGCGTAATTGGGGAAGAAATGAAGCAGAATAAACACCACCCCCTGCGTCCCCCTTAGAAAAAAGGGGGACAAAGAACTTGTGCGCGAGCAACCCGTGTGATCTCTCCCCTCTTTACCAAGGAGAGGATTAAGGGGAGTCCGTGTTTATGCTTTTGCTTAACACTGGTCATAACAATGTGTGCCGCTGGGTAGTTACGAACTGTTTAGAAAAAGACTTTCGCTTCGACCTGCCCTACGTGTACCACTGCTCGACCTGCCTCCCTTCGTCCGTTGTAGTGCAATGTTACCTGCATATTTTGGCTAAATCTATAATCAAAAGCAAGTTGCCAGATCATGCTCTTGCCAATCACCTTGCCGTTGGTAAACTCAAACGGGAACGGTCTCTGCGGATCAGACACACCGTGAGATAACACGATCTCTTCCCGTCGAAGTTCCCCGCGAAGCTGCCCGGCACCGAATAACGCGTAACTCGTTCTCACACTCTGTTCATTCAGATCGGCAACAGGGTTAGGACTCCGGAACAAGTCAACCACCCGGCCCACCTCAATACGAAATCCTAACTCCCAGGCAGGCTCAGGACGGTAGGAGAAGTCCGAGCTTAGTGTATTGATGGAGAGGTCCCGCTCCCGTGGCGTTGCCGACGACGCAAGAACGCGGTCTGTCTTGTTGACGACTTCCGTTTGATTCCCTATTTCCGGAAGAAACTGGGAGCGGACCCGAACAGACCGTTCTCTGTTATAACTTCTTTCCGTTGCCGAGACCAATTGAACAAGCGACTGCCGTTGCACGAACCGTAAACGGGCAGAAAAATCCGGACGGTGTTCGAAGAGATGCAGGTCTTGCGTGAAATTGGTCGACCCCGCAATTGTTGTTTTGTCATTGAGAAAACGAGAGAATGGGAGGAGATAAATCTGTCGGGCATCCGATTCGGTGCTTTTTTCTTCTACCCGGAACATCGTCTCGGTTGAAAGGACGCTGAGAGCTTTCTCTGCCCAGCCGGATGGTTGGCGCAAAAGTCGCTCGGGTTCGAGTCTCAATCGCACATTCGTCTTCAGGTCGAGAACGGGAAAGAGCTGATCGCTCGGCGCATAGATCACGACGTAATCGCCGTCAAAGCGGGTGAGCTCAAATTCATTATCTTCCGCGAGGCCGTTGCCGTTCAAATCGCCCTTGTAACGATAATTCCCGCTTCCTTTTGGAACTCTGATGAAGACACGCTCCAACCGTGTCGCCCGTTGATTTGCAAATTCGTACAACAACGTTGCATCCACCGCCCGCTCCAATGGAGTGTATCGTGTTTGCGAGCGAACGAGAACCACGTCTGCGTCGGTATTGCCTCGCTGTTTGAACAGTTCGCTGAATCTCTTTGAACGGACGTTGAACATGAGCTGACTGGAGAATGTTTGGAAGCCATGGATCTCAGCCGAATAAACCTGTGTAAAGGAGTGTGAAGCCCGTTGAAGAGACCCGACCGCGACGCTATCCTCGGCGCGTATTTGAAATTCCGCCGCCGCGCGAAAACCGGTGACGGCCTCGATTGCCAGACGAGGAGCTATTTCGAGAAACCAGAAACTGCCTGCTCGTAACGAATCTCTCGTTCGGGAGGCTAACGTCCGTTCTTCTGACTCCACGCGCAGGCTCGGGCGTAATTTCCAAAAGGAATACTCAGCCGTTCCTCGCTGCCGCGTCCATTCGGAACTCTCTTTCTGAAGCAGGTCAGTACTCCGAATATCCTCTCTCTCGTATCGAACCGTATTCTGGAGCGAATCTTTGTACCGAAGGTCGGACTGCAATCGCGTTGTTCGATATGTGTCGGACAGGTGTAAGAGCCCGTACGTTCCGGCAATGTCGATCGCCCGATTCGGTTTCCATAACAGATTCGCTTCGCGAATTTCTTCATTGCCTCTTCCAGTGGATTCTAGATTCCATTTCCTGCCGAATTCCACTTCGTTGTAACGGTCGAGCGATGCAAACCGGCGGTCGACAAATCGCTCCGACAACGACAGATCAAAATCCCCAATGCGCGTGGCGCCAATTGTCACCTCACGCGGATTGAATTGCAGGCCGAGCTTCAAGGCAGAGCCCTGCCGGTCGCTGTTATCCAATGCCGACAATCTGTTCCGATCAAGATGGCTGACGGCATATTCACCCGTTAGATGGAAATCCTGGCTTATCTTCGCTGTTGTATTAATATTGATCACTCGCTGCAGCTGCGGAATCGGAAGGAACTGGATGGGCAGGTAGTTACCCTGACCGATGCCCGCAAAGCGGAATTGCCCAATGCCAATGCGTACGTAACCGGCAGAATCTGCCGGCATGCGATCAACCGTAGAAAAAGACACGGCGTAGAGAGCAAGCGAATCCCCGGGCGCGTAGACATAGATCGTAAAGGATGTCCCATTGACAACGGTATCCCGGAGAATGTATTGTCCCCGCCCCACATTGGTGACAGAATCTTTTCCAACAAATCGCACTCCCGGCACCGACGCTCTGAGTCGGTCGGCACCGCTGTTGCTCAATTGAGCGCGAGTTTGATCATCGAGAGATCCTTCAAGGGGCGAATTGGGGTCATCGGCTTCCTGCACGAACAGGGCATTGACTTTGACGTTACCGTCCGCAAGAGACGTGGTAATACCCGCCGCAAGAAGATTGCGCGTAAACTGCCGGTCGGCGTATTCAAAGTCGACAGTAACGCGAGAAGCATTCGTGATGAGTCGACGGCTGGTGAACACCACGTCTCCACTGGCGTAGTCGATGGTGTAATCGTTCGTTTCGCCGCGCGTCATCTGTTCGCCGTTGACGAAGACGCGTTCCGAACCGGCAACGATGATGATCCTCCGCTCGCCGTTCTTCCCCGTCAGGGGATAGGGTCCCTGATTGCCTTCAATTCCTTGAAACTGATTGGTGTGAAATTTGCCGCGGAGTGTCGCGCCGGTCAGCATAAGCGTTGTACCGTCCTCTGTCTCCCGGCTTCGTCCGAAGTTCACCGAGCCTGTCGCCCCCTGAAGCTTGCGGGTCAGCCTCGCGAATTCGCCACCTTCTTGTCTTCCCAACTCAAGATTAAAATCTCCAAGTGTTGCGGAATACCTCGGCGCCTTCAATCCCACAAATACTTTATCAACTTCTCGCAGCGTTTGCGTCGTCCCCTCCGGCTGAATTGGAGTATTCTCATCGGTTAAGGCGGCAACGATATCTAAGTCATCCGATAACTTCCCGGCAAACTGCATGCGGAGACCTGACGAGAGCGATAAATCCCGGTTGGAACCGACGGTAAACCCGCGGGTGATCGAGCCGCTTTTTTGAAGACCTGCGCCAAAAAGGTCATCCAACACTGGTTGAGGGGTTGAAGAGACCGGCGATACCTCTTGTTTCCCAACGCTATCTTTCTTGAACAGTTTCTGTCTGAGGGAATATTCCGGCCTGAAAGCCAACGGGAGAGCTTTATAGATCACCAGCAAGACATGTTGACGTGAATCAGAAAAAATCGAGTCGAGTTTTTCTTTTCGGATGGTTACACGCCCGGAGCGGTAGTCTATAATGTAATCAACAGCTCTCGTGAGAATGGACGTGGAATCGAGTAGCACAGACTCGCTCGCCGTGAGAATGAATTCCGCATGAAGATAATACAGCGTGTCTTGAGGATGGATTTGGATGACGGAGGTGGAGAATCCAGCAGGGATGTTCTGCCTACTCTGGCTGTAGACAGTTTGCGAGAGGAGAAGAGAAAGAATCCAGAAAACTACACGTGTGCGATAATAGGACTTGGTTACGGAGGCCATGAAGGATACGGAAATATACGAGAAATCAGAATTGTATCCTTAGCGCATGAGCATCCTCCTGATACTCTGAAGAGCAAAGACACTAAAAAATCTTTCTTCGTGTCCTTCGTGGATTGTGCCGAAGGGGGGACTCGAACCCCCACCTGGGGTAAACCAGACTGGATTTTGAGTCCAGCGCGTCTGCCAGTTCCGCCACTTCGGCAAGTAGCACACAGTTAATTTGTATTTTCCTCTTCCCTGATGCTTCTAAGCCATTCTTTTCCTACACCTGACTTCAAATACTTTTCGCGTACACGAGCTTCTGTCCTCCTTTCAAAACGTTCCGAGTGAATCAATTTGAATGGTCGATAGGGCCTTGTGGTTGGTTCCTTGCCCTCGTTGTGCTGTTTAATCCGGCGAGGGAGGTTGTTCGTCAAACCAATGTATATGTAATTCCTTGTTAGACTACTGAGGCAATACACAGACCATTCCATTTTTTCTGCCCTCAAAAGCGCGCCTGCCTGCCGGCAGGCAGGTCTACCAGTTCCGCCACTTCGGCAAGTAGCACACAGTTAATTTGTATTTTCCTCTTCCC
>CAYJSZ010000039.1:0-20805 GCA_964372545.1 uncultured Ignavibacteriaceae bacterium | reverse complement strand
TCGCCAGAGCAAAGCTGTAGCGGAACCGCCGCTGATGCTCGCGCTTTCGACCTGGCTCGCTATTAAGGACGCGATTTCTGCTGTGGGCAATCATGAAATTGAACCAGAGTATTCACTGCCCGCAACCAATGAGGTAATCGTGCTGTCAGTAGAAAAGCTCAAGAACAAGTTGGCGGAAAGAAAAATGGAAGAAGTTGTGGCAAAGGGTTGATTCTACGATGGATATTTTTCAAGAAATACTTCGCGCGTTAGAAATTGAAGATCGTGTCATACTCGCGACAATCATTGCTACAACGGGCTCAACTCCAGCATCAGCGTTTTCAAAGATGCTCATTAAGAGCCAGGGTTCGGTTTCAGTTGGAACTGTCGGAGGTGGTTGTCTTGAGGGAGATGTCCTTCAAGCCGCAAAAAGATTGCATGATTCCAACAAAGCGGAAATTCTGACGTTTCATTTGAACGAGGATGAATTTGTGCAAGGATTGATTTGCGGCGGAAGTCTTGATGTGCTTGTTGAACCAATTGCAAAAGAGCAACTCTTTCTTTTTGAAGAAGTTCAGGCGCTAAGAGACGCAGGAGAAGATTGTATCGTTGCCACATTTCTTGGAAACGCTGGCGTAATCAATAGCAAAATCATCGTTCCTAATGTCATTCTGAGTTCTGCGAAGCAGGACGAAGAATCTTCTTCTTTGATACAGCAGATCCTTCGCTTCGCTCAGGATGACAAAACAAAAGAGACAATTCTTGAAGCATTTCGACGGACCAATCGACGTAACGAGACTCAGAGAGTAAAGACAGCCAACGGGGAATTACTACTCGAGCCGATATCAGGCACTCCAAGCCTCATCATCTTTGGTGGGGGCCACGTCTCACGATACGTGTGTAAAGCCGCAGCGATGGCGGGATTTCGTATCACGGTTGTTGATGACCGAGAGCAGTATGCGAATCCCCAGCGCTTTCCAGATGCAGCCCAAACAATTGCTACTGATTTCCCAGAAGCTTTTCGTCGTCTTACCATTAAGCCTTCAACCTACATCGTCATAGTTACGCGTGGGCACCGCTTTGATGAAGAGATATTGGAGGAAGCCCTGAAAACGTCAGCGCGGTACATCGGGATGATCGGCAGCAAGCGGAAGGTGTTCACAACGTATGAACATCTCGTCGAACGCGGCGTGGCTATCGACTCACTTAAACGCGTCCATGCACCTATGGGAATTGAAATCGGCGCAGTGACGGCGGAAGAAATTGGAATCAGTATCGTTGCAGAGTTGATAGCGGTTCGAAGAAGTGAACAGACGCCCTACTTCAACAAATCAGTCGTGATGCAAGAACTGTTTTCCCGCCTCGAAAAGAAGTATTCCCTCTCCTGAGTCTATCCTATGCGCGACGCATGAACCACGCTGCTATCCAACCAAGAAGTACAAGAATAGAGAGGACGAGCCAGTTGTACTCCGTCCCGTACGATATTGTCGGATAGTGGTTGCTGATCATTGTAAAGACCACCGGGACGATCATAAAGGTGTTGTGCTTCGAGCGTTGTTTGGCACGTGCTGCAAGCGTGAGGTCGGGTTGCTGCCCGTGCTGCAGCGCGGCCACCATCTTTCTCTGAGGGGGAAGAATGCGGACCCAGACGTTTGCGGTCATGATCGTGCCGAACATCGCGCCGGCGTGAATGTACGCCGCTCGTCCGCCGAAGAATTTCGTGAATGCGAATATTGCAGCCGCTGAAAGCACGAACGATACGACAATGCCGAGCTTCTCGTTATCGGCAAAGACTGAATTCCAGAGGAAATCGTATACCAGCCATGCAACGAGAATCATCCCGAGTCCTACGACAATCGATGTTGTTTCATCAAACATCGCATCGACCAGCATCCCGCCCGCGTAATAGACGAGCACGAGCAACACCATCCCGCTCAGCCAGGTGATTGCTGCCTCCCACTTGAACCAGTGCAGTTTCGAGGAAAGCATGCCGGGCTTCGATTGCTTGCCGACCACGTAAAAGCCGCCGCTGTGCACCATCCACACATTCGCATCGGTCGTCTCGTTCTTTGCCGAGTCCATCAATTCGTGGAATCGCCCATCGAGCCAGGTGAAGAAGTATGTCGTGCCGATCCAGAGAATTCCGGCAAACACGTGAACCCACCGCACGACGACGTTTAACCATTCATACCAATCGAATTCCATGAAGGACCCCTTTTCTTGTTGCCACGGAGAGCACAGAGGACGCCGAGAAAGTAATTATCTCTTCTGTGCTCTGTGTATTCAATGGCCATTAGCTACCGCGGTACGTTGAATACCCAAACGGGCTGAGCAAGAGCGGGACATGATAATGCGCCGCTGCATCATGAACCTCGAACACAACGTGGACATAAGGATAGAAACCTTTTATTCCGCTTGAACGGAAGTATTGCGCCGTATCAAATGTGAGACGATATGTTCCGAGCTGGAGCGCCGACCCTTCCGACAGAAGGTCGGCAATCCTTCCATCAGAACTTGTTGCGCCGGATGCGAGTTGCTTCCATTTGCCTAAGCTGTTCTGTATCTCGAGGCGCACAGAAATTCCCGCAGCCGGCTTTCCCATCATCGTATCAAGCACATGTGTTGTAATTGGACTCTTCATGGATCTCCTCACCTTGTAGAGTGATCAAGCATTTTTCTGTCTGCGTCCTTTCAGAATCTTCACGAACGAACGTGACCGAAGCTCGTCCAGTGTCAGCCCTGTCGCTTGTGCTTCCGCCTCGGTGATTGCCCCGCAGCCGATCCCTTGCAAAAAGAAATTCAGCAAGCCCTGTCCTGTCGCTGCATCGTCGAACACATCGCCAATCAGCGTTGCCCGGGCGGCCTTCTCGACGAACGTTTTCAAACGCAATGAAGCGGAGTCCAGCTCGTTCAGAAAGAAATTGTAGACTGCCGCATACCGCACCGGAAGTTGGGCGGGGTGGAGGTCCCAGCCTTGATAGTAGCCGTTCATGAGCGAATGGTTGATGTGCTCGCAGTTCAATCGCCAGATGCGGTGGACGCCTTTTCGATTTTCCGCTCTCTGTTTGGCGGTTAGCGGTCTGTGGTGTGTCGGTCGATGCGGGCCGACCGGCATGATGTTCGTTGCTCCGTCGGAGAGCCAGATGCCCGTACCCGCAAGTGAAACCTTCATCACGGTACGAGCAAAATCGCATGCAGGATGGATCATGCTTTGATACTGGGCTGTAATGTTGTTCGATGCCGTGTAGTCGTACACTCCGAAGTGTGCTGCCACACACCTTCCTTCGGCGGCTGCAATGAACGAAGGAATTGCGATTTCGCCGCGAGAGTTGAAGATCGATTGCGGCGTCTCGACCATCAATTCCAACTTGAGAGAGCCTTCGGGAAGAGTGGTCTTCTTTTCCAGCTCCTTGAAGAGCTCCACAAGAGCCGATATCTGTTCCGGCATAACTACTTTGGGTATCGTTACGACAAAGCCGTTCGGTAGTTTTCCTGCAGTGTTGCTCACGAGGGTTGTGATGAAAATATCGAGAGTACGAATTGCGCGGACCTTCAGGTCTTCGGTGAGCGGCTTGATGCGGAAGCCGATGAAGGGCGGCAGCGTTCCTTCTGTCATTCCTTTGGCGACTTCGTTTGCCGTAAACTCCGCGTGATAGTCTTCTTCTGAATCCGGCCTATTGCCATACCCGTCCTCAAAATCGATACGGAAATCTTCGACAGGCTCGGTCTTCAGCTTCGCGAGGATGCGATCATAAATGACCTTCTGGAGTTTCGCGCTCGCTTTGATACCGAGTGCTTTCACAAAGGTTGAGGCAGACGGAGCGTTTTCTTTCAGCGAGTTCAGAGCAACGGCTCCGAGTTTTCTCGCGGTATCCGCCTTAAAAATCTGAGCACCGCCGTACACGGTGTGTACAGGTTGACGAACGGGAGAATCACCGGGATACTTCTTGGCAAAGTCGAGGTTGGCAGAACGAAGTCGACCGAACACTCGTTCCATGAAATCTGTTGAGAACGATGATGCCATCTATTCTTCTTATCCTAAAAGTTTTTCCAATCGTAATCTCGTAATCTTGCGCTGCTCTTCTGCCGCGACGATGAGTTCGCTTGTGGGGTCGTTGTTGAGTCGTTGTTGCAGCACGCTCAACAGTTCCCCGGCGCTTGTTCCGGTTGCGCAGACGATAAAGATGTAGCCGAATTTTTCCTCGTACTGTTTATTCCCTTCTGCAAGTTCCCGCAGAATCTCTTCCGATGCCTCCGTCACGCCGGATTGTTCCCCCTTTGCCCATGCTGCCGTTGCAGAAAATTTGTCGCGCAAGGCTCTCGCGTCGCCGATTTTGGGGTGGTGCGCAAACGCTTCTTTCCAGTCTTTGGGTGCGAGACTCTTCCAAATCTCATCGGCCGCGCGAAAGAGTTCTTCGGTATTCTGGAAAGGTCTGCGCCCGGTCATTTGAGATACCCACCTCGTTGCTCCACAACATTTCTGCAATTCGGCGAAAGCGATCGTGCTCGGAAGGTTGTTCAGCTCGTCGAGTTGCATTGCTCAATAATCATTGCTGTAAGCTTCCCCAGACTCTCAACCTGCTCACGCCGCCGTCAGGAAAGATGTTCAGCTTTACGTGTGTCGCAAGTCCAGCGATCTTCAATTCTTTCTGAAAAAAGTGTCGCGTGTGGGCTTTCAATTTTGTTCTCGTGAGCAGCTCTTTCCACTGGACGTCGGGCCATGTCAGCGCGTCAACGATGCCTGTCGGCTCGTTGCAGATTTCGATGGAGCATGCGTCCGGATAATTCCCTTTGAAGTGATTCGTGTCCACTTCCATTTTCTTGACAACACCGATCCGTCCAAGCTTGACGATTGCCCAGTCGTAACCCGGGCCACGACGGCGTTTTGTTTCCCAACCATCTCCCATGTTTTTCGCTCGACCGGGCATGATCAGGTTTTCTTTTGAGCCGAAGAACATGTCGCTCGCCGCAACGACCAGCCCACCGTTTTCAACAGCCGCCAGGTCGATGATTTGGTTTTTCTTGACATGTGAGAAGTCTGGCACGACATCCCCGTAGACACGAAGGCGCGCAACACCGCCATCGGGATAGATGTTGAGTCGAATGTGAGTCCATCGCTCCCTGCTCGAGACGGCGAACAGATTCTGCGAGCCCGGCTTCAGCGGTGATTTGTGGAGAATGTCGACCCATCGTGTGCCCTTGGATGTCAATACTGTTGAAGAGGGTGTGCCCTGGGCTACACAAGCTTCGATCGAGGCATACGCGGGATTGTTTCCCAAGAAGTGGTTCGTATCGATGTCGACCCCCTTGATGATACCCGCAAGTCCGAGCTTGATGATGCACCAATCATAGCCTTTCACGCGTTTCCGGCGCGTCTCCCAACCGTCCATCCACTTGCCGCGGTCGGTGTATTTGTCGGGGATAAAAATGCCATGACCGGGCTTCAGGAGATTTTCTTTTGGTGCGAAGAATTCATCGCTTGCAACAAGCGCTTTTCCGCCAACACGTTCTGAGGCGAGATCGACGAGGCCGGCGAACGCTGCAGCTTCAGTATTCGGAATTGACATTGAATGGTTCCCTTGAACTACGCTTAGTGTCCAACGTTACTGAGTAATGTTGTTCCTGCGGGAGGTCCCAAAAAATTTCCCATCTCATAGATCTTTTTCCCCCGCACGTATGTTTTCACCACTTTGCCGAACAACGTTCTCTCTTCATACGGTGTAATCTTGTGCCGATGATGAATCAGCGACGGTTCGACCCTGAATTCAGCTTCGGGATTCCAAATTACAAAATCTGCATCACATCCGACAGCGATGGAGCCTTTTTTTCTATCGAGTCCGACGAGCCTGGCGGGATTCCGACACATCCAGGAGGAAACATCAGAAAGGGTAAAGCCGCGTTTCCGTGCCTCGGTCCAAATAATCGACAATCCGAATTGCAACGAGGCAATCCCGCCCCATGCTTTCTGGAAATCGCCGTCGTTCAAAAGCTTTAGCGCGGGAGTGCTTGGTGAGTGGTCCGAAACGATACAATCAACAACACCATCTTCTAACGCTCGCCAAAGACGCTCGCGGTTTTCATTTTCGCGAACCGGGGGGGCGCACTTGAAGCGGGTATCTCCATCGGGAATTTCTTCTGCCGCAAAGTACAAATAATGCGGACAAGTCTCCACCGTTAACGGAAGGCCGCCCGCTCGCGCTTTCTGCACCATGGCAACTTCATCGGCGGAAGATAGGTGGACGATGTGCGTTCGACAGCCATATTCTCTGCATAACCGAATCATCATTTCAATCGCATCGTGTTCCCATTGGCGAGGACGGGAAGCAAGATACTCCGTGTAGCTGCGCGGGTTTGAGCTACGGGGTTGGGGGTTGGAGGTTGCAAGTTCGGCGTGCACCAGGAGCGGCAAACCGCTCTTCGCGATGATTGGCATGGCGGCGCGTAAATCTCGTTCTGTCGCATTCGGAAAGTCATCGATACCGGAGTGAATCAAGAATGCTTTGAATCCCAACACGCCAGCGTCGGCGAGAGGTTGCAGATCGTTCGTATTGCCGGGAATAACACCGCCATAGAATCCGCAATCCACCCAGAGCTTTCCTCGTGCAGCACTGAGCTTCTTGTTGAACGCGTCCACCGAGGTTGTAACCGGTGAGCTGTTCAACGGCATGTCGACAAGAGTCGTGATTCCTCCGGCTGCCGCGGCTTTCGTTGCGGTTTCGAATCCTTCCCACTCCGTGCGCCCCGGCTCGTTGATGTGCACGTGCGAATCCACAAGTCCCGGCATGAGTACTAGCTCTCCTACGTCGTCAACCGGAATTGACGGCGCGATCTCCTGTGTATTCAAGATTCCCGCGACAACCCCGTCTCGAACGAGGACGCACGCCTCCCCCACCCCGTTTGGAGTGATAACGCTCTTGCTTGCGATCGCAAATTCGCCGGGTGATGAGCTCAACGTATGATGCTCCGAATGATTCTCTGCAAAGAATAGAGCTTTTGCACACAAAATTCAAGCGTTGTTTCTTGAGATTATATTCAATACAATTTGTCCGAAACCATCTCACGAGCGCCGGAGACAGTATGGGCGATTTGCAGAATCAGTTTATGCGAGAAGCGATTAGACTTTCCATCGAGAATGTGAAGGCAGGCAAGGGAGGGCCTTTCGCGGCCGTGGTTGTCAAGGACGGAAAGATCATTGCGAGGGGCACGAACCTCGTCACTTCGACGAACGACCCGACGGCACACGCGGAAGTTGTTGCGATCCGCGAGGCTTGCCGCGTCCTCAACAGCTTTCAACTCGAAGGATGCGAGCTGTATGCGAGCTGCGAGCCGTGTCCGATGTGTCTCGGCGCCATCTATTGGTCGCGTCCATCGACGGTGTACTTTGGCAGCACGCGCGAAGATGCAGCCTCGATCGGTTTTGACGACGCGCTGATCTACGAAGAAATTTCCCGCCCAGCCGCCGTGCGAAAAATTCCTATGATTCAATGCCTGCGCACTGAGGCGTTGGCTGCGTTCCGAGAGTGGGAGCGTTCATCAAACAAATTCGCCTACTGAGAATCGCTGTGAGATTCTTGCTTGGGATGAAAATACTTGTTACCATTGCGCACACAGCAAGACGCGTTCACGCTATTCTGAAATGAGATTCTCACCATTACAAAGGAGCACTCCATGTCACGAATCGTTCGAGGCGGACTGATTCAATGTTCGCTCGCCGGCTCAACAGAACAGCCCATCGAAAAAATCAAAAAGGCGATGATCGACAAGCACGTTGGCCTCATTGAAGAAGCCGGCAAGAAGGGCGTCCAGATGCTCTGCTTGCAGGAATTGTTTTATGGCCCGTACTTCTGCGCCGAGCAAAAGACGAAGTGGTACGCGATGGTTGAAAAAATTCCAGACGGCCCTACTATCAAGCTCATGCAAGGGCTGGCGAAGAAGTATCAGATGGTGATCGTCGTGCCGATCTACGAAGAAGAGATCACCGGCGTGTACTACAACACTGCGGCAGTCATCGATGCCGATGGAACGTACTTAGGCAAGTACCGGAAGCACCACATTCCACAGGTCGACCCGGGCTTCTGGGAAAAATTCTACTTCCGGCCGGGGAACACGGGCTACCCTGTCTTCAACACGCGTTATGCCGCCATCGGTGTCTACATCTGTTATGACCGGCATTTTCCAGAAGGCGCGCGTGTGTTGGGCTTGCATGGCGCGGAGATCGTCTTCAATCCATCGGCGACGGTGGCGGGACTGTCGGAATATCTGTGGGAACTTGAGCAACCTGCACACGCGGTAGCGAATGGCTATTTTGTCGGAGCGATCAACCGCGTTGGAACCGAGCCGCCGTGGAACATCGGCGAGTTCTATGGCAAGAGTTACTTCTGTAACCCGCGCGGGAAAATCATCGCGCAGGCAAGCCGCGACAAAAGCGAGCTCGTCGTTGCTGATTTGGATTTGGACATGATCCAGGAAGTGCGGCAGGTGTGGCAGTTCTACCGCGATCGGCGTCCGGAATCCTACAAAGAGTTGGCGGAGGGATGATGAAAAACCTCGCTCCTAAACTCACTCCGAAAGAGTACGAGCGGAACTTCGCCGAAATCCATCCTCCCTTCACGCCCAACGCCGCTGTCGCCGAAGCGAATCGCTGCCTGTACTGTTTCGACTCGCCGTGCATGAAGGCATGCCCCACGCACATCGACATTTCTACGTTCATTAAAAAAATCGCGACTGGAAACCTGACCGGCTCAGCGAAAACGATTCTCGAATCCAACTGGGTAGCGCTCACGTGTGCCAAAGCCTGCCCCGTCGATGTGCTGTGCGAAGGTGCGTGTGTGTATAACGACAAAGGCGAAGAGCCTATTCAAATCGGGCGACTCCAACGATTTGCCATCGACAACTATTTCGAACGTGGTATGCCGCCGTTGTTTACACCGGCCCCGAAAAACGGTAAGTCCGTTGGAATAATCGGTGCAGGACCTGCCGGACTCGCCTGCGCCGCCGAGCTTGCGCTGATGGGATACGACGTCACGATCTACGAAGCAAAGAAAGCTCCGGGGGGGCTTAACACATGGGGCATCGCGCCGTATAAGATGACACAGCAGGACAGCCTGAATGAAGTGAAGCTTGTTCAAAGTTTCGGCGTGAAGATACAGACGGGCGTGATGGTGGGAAAAAACATTGCAGTCGAGGCGCTGACGAACCAGCACGATGCGATCTTCATCGGCGCGGGATTGCCGAGGCCGACGCGACTGAACATTCCCGGCGAGAATCTCGACGGCGTCTTCGATGCTCTGGAGTTTATCGAGCGGGTCACGACGCGAAAATGGAAGTCGGTCGATGTGGGAAAGCGCGTTGCTGTGATCGGCGCGGGCAACACCGCCATCGATGCCGTGACGGAGGCAAAGCGACTCGGGGCCGAACAAGTGATGATCATCTACCGCCGCAGCAGGAACGAAATGCCCGCCTACGATTTTGAATACGAGCTTGCCAAGAGCGACGGTGTCCAGTTCCATTTTCTCACAGCCCCCAAGCGCATCATCGGCAAGAAATCGGTCGAAGCCATCGAGTGTGTGCGGATGAAGTTAGGGAAGCCAGACGCCGAGGGACGCCGTAGGCCTCAGCCGATTCCGCGGTCGGGGTTCACGATTCCTGTCGACATGGTGATCAAATCGGTCGGACAGAACATCGAAGAAACATTTCTCTCGTCAATTCTCGGTTTGAAAACGCACAATGGCCGCGTTGTTGTCAATCTCGAAACGTATCAAACGACAAACCCGAAATTTTTCGCGGGTGGCGATTGCATCAACGGCGGGAAAGAAGTGGTAAATGCGGCATACGATGGGAAACGAGCGGCGCACGGGATTGACAGATACATTTTTGGAAGTGTGTCACTGAGGAATGAATGAAAATCAAACATATTGTTTGGCTCGATTATATAAAAGACAAATTGGAATGGAAGCATGGAATCAAAACCGAGGAAGTGAAACAAGCATTCTTGAACAAGCCCCGATTCTTCCGAAAAGAAAAAGGTAAAGTTGAAGGGGAAGATGTTTACAATGCATTGGGAATAACTGATGCGGGAAGATACTTATCGATATTTTTCATCTCTAAAAAGAATGGCGATGCACTGATCATTTCAACTCGTGAGATGAACACGAAGGAGAGAAAACGATATGCCAAAAAGTAAAAAAACAAGATATCATACTCCGTTGAAAAAGAACATGACTGTGAAAGAGGCATCGGACTACTGGGATAAGCACACTTTTTTCGATTTCGGTGACATCACAGAAGTGGATTTCGATATAGTACTCGAAGGAGAAAAACACTACATCCTGCTCGATCGTGATGTTGCTAAGCAAGTTGAGAGCTTGGCAAAAAAGAAGAAGCAACCGCAGCGCGTTATAGTCAATTCACTACTTAAGAAGTCATTGGTGAGTTCATAAGGAGGAAGGTCTATGATTCCTATGGTTGACTTATCTATCAACTGCGGCGGCATAAAGTCGCCCAATCCATTTTGGCTCGCATCGGCGCCGCCGTCGAACTCCGCGTATCAAGTCTGCAAAGCATTCGAGCAAGGGTGGGGTGGCGCGGTGTGGAAAACCATCGGCGAGCCGGTGATGAACGTCGTCAACCGCTACGGCGCGGTGGATTACAACGGCCAGAAAATTCTCGGTCTCAACAACATCGAGCTGATCAGCGACCGCGACTTCGACGTCAATCTCAAAGAAATTGCCGAGACGAAAAAACTCTGGCCCGACCGTGCGGTGGTCGCGTCGCTCATGGTGGAATCGAAACGCGAAGCGTGGCACGATGTGGTCAAGCGAACCATCGACACCGGCTGCGACGGCATCGAACTGAACTACGGCTGTCCCCACGGCATGAGCGAGCGCGGTATGGGTTCTGCCGTAGGTCAGGTGCCGGAATACTGCGCGATGATCACCGAGTGGGTCACCGAAGTCTCCACCATTCCCGTCCTTGTGAAGCTCACGCCGAATGTCACCGACATTCGTTATCCCGGCCGCGCCGCGAAAAAAGGAGGCGCAAGCGGAATCTCCCTCATCAACACCATCAATACCATCATGGGCGTTGACCTCGACACGTTCGAGCTGAAGCCAGCTATCGATGGCAAAGGCGGACACGGCGGCTACGCGGGTCCGGCCGTGAAACCCATCGCTCTCAACATGGTCTCGCAAATCGCGATCGACCCGGAAATCAACCTTCCCATCTCCGGCATGGGCGGCATCTCCACCTGGCGCGATGCACTCGAATTTATTCTCTTAGGCGCGACGAGCGTGCAGGTCTGTACCGCGGTGATGCACTACGGCTTCCGACTCATCAACGATCTCCAAGAAGGGCTTGTGAACTGGATGGGGGAAAAAGGTTTTAAGAACCTCGATGAGGTACGCGGTAAATCGCTCGTCGGCATTTCCGATTTTGGTAACCTGAATCTTCTGTACAAAGCCGTCGCCCGCATCGACGAATCGACGTGCATTCAGTGTAACCTTTGCTACATTGCGTGCGAAGACAGCGCCCATCAGTGCATCGATATCTTTCCGAAAGAAAAGCCGCTCAATGGCAAGACACTCACGATCACTCAGCCGAAGATTCGGGAAGAGGATTGCGTTGGCTGCAGGCTTTGTTTCATCGTCTGTCCCGTCGAAGACTGTATCTCGATGGTGCGTGTGGATGACGGCAAAGAAGCCATCACCTGGAACGAGCTGATGAAGCAACTCCCGCAGCCGCTCACCTGGGAAGCGCTGCGGCAGTTCCAGAAAAAGCATGGGATTGAAATACATTGAAAAAGTGAGAGGTTATAGGTGATAGGTGAGAGGTAGCAGGTGGAAGGGAAATTCCTAACGCCTACCTCCTTTCTCCTACCACCTTTCACTCAACTCCCAACACCTTACTCCTTTCACCCAACATCTGGTTTCCGAGGAGCTTATCATGTCCACGCTTATCAAAAACGGCCGCATCATCACTGCAGAACAGGATTACGTCGCCGATATCTACATCGAACGCGAAACCGTTACCACCATCGGCAAAGATTTGAAGATGCAGGCCGATAAGGTCATCGACGCGAGCGGAAAATATGTCATTCCCGGCGGCATCGATGTGCACACGCACATGGACCTGCCGTTCGGCGGAACCTCCTCGTCCGATGATTTTGAAACCGGAACCATCGCAGCGGCGCATGGCGGCACGACCTGCATCGTCGACTTTGCCGTGCAATCCAAAGGCACCAACATGCGGCAGGCACTCGACACGTGGCTCAGGAAATCCGAAGGCAAAGCCGCTATCGACTACGGTCTGCATCTGATTCTCACCGAGCTTCCCGACGATTGGCTCCCCGAGATGGATGCGATGGTGAAACACGAAGGCGTCACAAGCTTTAAGCTCTTCACTGCGTACCCCGGCGTCTTCATGGTCGATGATGCGACGATCTACAAAGCGATGAAGCGTACCGCGGACAACGGCGGACTCATTTGCATGCACGCGGAGAACGGCGGCGTCATCGATCTCTTGGTGAAACGCCTGCTTGCCGAGGGAAAAACCGGACCGAACGGACACGCATTGTCGCGTCCGGCAACGACAGAACAGGAAGCGACGCACCGTGTCATCGCGCTCAGCGAAATGGCGGGCGTGCCGGTCTATGTCGTGCACGTCTCATCTCATTTGGCGATGCAGCAAATCCGCGAAGCGCGCGACCGCGGTTTGCCTACCTACGGAGAAACTTGCCCGCAGTATCTCTATCTCGCCTACGAGGATTACGCGGACGGCAGCTTCGACGGCGCAAAGTACATCTGTTCTCCACCAATTCGCGAACGCGCCAATCAAGAACATCTCTGGAAAGCGCTGAAAGACGACGACCTGCAGGTTGTTTCGACCGACCACTGCCCCTTCTGCATGAAAGAAGGCTTCAAAGGTCTCCCCAAACAAAAAGAGCTCGGTATGGGCGACTTCAGCAAGATTCCCAACGGCCTGCCCGGTGTGGAGAACCGCCTGCATTTATTGTACGAAGGCGGCGTGGTCAAACGCGGCTGGAGCATGAATCGCTTCGTGCAACTGGTCTCCACCGCACCAGCAAAGTTGATGGGGCTCTTTCCGCGCAAAGGAACGATCGCCGTCGGCAGCGATGCTGATATCGTTGTGTGGGACCCGAAGCGGCCGCACACCATCAGTGCCAAGACGCATTTCATGCGCGTCGATTACAACCCGTACGAGCAGATGACCGTGAGCGGCTCGCCTGCGTCCGTCATGTGCCGCGGCAAAGTGATTTTCGAAGGCAACAAGTTTTTAGGCAAAATGGGCGACGGGCAGTTTGTGAGACGGGGGCAGTATAATTTAGTTTGACTGAGGAGTTGACCAGCCGCAGACTTTCCTATGGTAGAGGTTTGGCAACGATGAACTTCTTAAGAAGGCTGTTCCTTCACCCGGTAAACGGTCGTGTCCGATCTTTCTGGAGAGGTCATTTTTTTCTCTTCGACCCGAAGCCGCCTCCAACATTTGGACGTCAGGCCGGAATCCGGCTCCTTATCGTCTTTCTGCTTCTTGAAGGGCTCTTGGGGCCACGCCTCTCGCTCCTGCTCTGGCTTGGATTCACCACGCCTCACCCGGAGATCCGAGTGCCTGTTCTCCTCGTTCTTTCGCTCGTGCTCATTCGTTTCTTTGCCAGAATCAAATTGGCCGACGTTGGGCTGTACTCATTAGCGAGGTGGACATCTACCGAGAGGTGGTACTTCATTCAGATTCTCGCGCTTGCAAATATCGCCTTCTCGGTTCTCCTGGCCCCTCAGGTAATGTACGTAGTGAGCCATGCCGCTCTATGGGGAAGCGCATTCGGCATGATTGCGGTGTCGCTGATGTGGGGCTTCTATCAAGAGGTCATTTACCGTGGACTTCTCCAGACCGAGCTTGTTCGTCGCTGGAAGAAGGTTCCCGGCATCCTCGTGAGCAACCTGATTTACACATTCGGCCCGTTGCATTTCTACTACTTTCAAACTGCGCGAGAGAATCCCGCGTATCTCTGGATGTTCGCAGCGACCTTCGGAATCGGACTTTTTTTTGCGCTTCTGTACGAGCGATCAGGTAATCTCTGGATGGTGGGAATTTTTCACGGAATCGGCAATGCCTACCTGGTCGGACTGCGCGAGGCTGCTGCATTAGTTCCCCAGTCATAGGGTGAACACGTGCCTGGGAGAGATGGCCGCATACCATGAGCGTAAAAACGCATTTCATTCGTGTTGACTACAACCTGTACGAGCAGATGACCGTGACTGGCTCGCCTGCGTACGTCATGTCCCGCGGCAAAGTGATTTTCGAAGGCGATAAGTTTTTAGGCAAAATGGGCGACGGGCAGTTTGTGAGACGGGGGCAGTATAATCTAGTTTGACTGATCGTTGAAATATTGACTCATATCGCCAAAGGCTCGTTAACTCTGCATATCCACACCTTTCTGCGTGACGGAGCTGCATGATTCGACAGCCACGATGTTTACGGGAAATTCGCATGCCCATACCACGATGCATCAGCATCGCTGAAAAAATAACCCTGTGCTTTTTCGGCTTGCTGCTTGTCCCCCTTCTTTGTTCCAGTCAGATTTTGTACACACCGGTCGAGGAGAAACTGAGCATTTCGCTTCTCGGAGGCGTTTCGTTTCCCACCGGACCGGCGGACTTCAGCGATAACTGGAAGACGGGATACACTCTCCATGCTGAGCTGGAATATCCGTGGGATTCGAGCCCCGAGAACGCCCTGGTCCTTCTCGGCACGTTCCAATGGGCCTCGTATCCGTTCGACGAGACACACTTCCGTGACTACTATCCTTCGCTCGGGAAGCCTCCCCATACTATCACGCTCGTGAAAGGACTCGCAGCTACGCTCTGGGGATTGACGGGCGGCAGCAAGATCTACACTGCCCGCAGAAGAGTGTACCTGCGCATCGACCTCGGCTATTTCAGCTTTCAGCGTGCAGACGTGATAGTCTCAGGGCCGGACGGAAGCTCTACTGTGAACTTCATGTCGAAGGAAGGATTCTTGGTAAATCTCGGCGCCGGCGGGTACGTTGCATTGACCGGTCCTTTCGACCTCGTGCTGGAGGGGGACTATGTGATTGCGAGCTCACAGAAAGACGAACCGACCGGCTATCTCGTCACGTACGGCGCATCGCCATTTCAAACGGGGCGAAAAAGTACAGGGGTCATTCATCTGAAATCCGGCGTACGGATAAGATTCTGAGTTCGTCATGTTTCTGTCGGGCAAGCTCCGTATCTTATGACCGCCAGAAAAGTCGAAGCGGCGTGGGGCGGTGAACCAAGCCTGGCCAGCGGTTCTGAAGACACTAAAAGAGTATTTGGAGAAAACGTAGGCCGGGTTTCTCGTCCCGCCAGTCCGATTACGGTGGTATCATTACATCAGGAGGAGTTATGTACCGTCAATCTTTTTTCCTTGCTACGTTCATCTTTTGGGGAATCTCCATTTCTCTCGTCCAACAACCCAAGAAGCTTAAAGTCTACATCTCGGTGGACATGGAGGGTGTGGTGGGAACGGTCACGGGAGATCAACTCGGGCCGACGGGATTCGAGTATCAAAAATATCGCGAGTATATGACGCGGGAAGCGCTGGCTGCCGTGACTGCAGCGAAAGAATCGGGCGCGACGGAGATTCTCGTCAGCGACTCGCACGGCAACGGCGAAAATCTGCTGATCGACCTGTTCCCAAAAGAGGTGCGCATCATCCGCTCCTGGCCCCGGCGACTCTCGATGATGGCAGGCATTGATGAAACCTTCGACGCCGTCATCTTCATCGGCTATCATGCTTCGACGAACAATCTCAAGGGTGTGCGTGCTCATACCTTTTCCAGCGGGCGACTGACGCGCGTTGCCCTCAACGGCAAAGAAGTGACCGAAGGCGCGTGGAATGCCGCGATTGCCGGACACTTCGGTGTGCCGGTCGTGATGATCTCCGGCGATGATGCGGCCGTGGAAGAAGTGAGGGCTCTGGTGGGAAATATCGAGGCGGCGGAGACGAAGAAGAATCTGAGCTTTCACTCGGCCAATACTCTAACGCCGGAAGCATCGTACGAACTGATCGGCCAGAAGGTGAAAACGGCGCTCAGCCGCTTGAAAGACTTCAAGCCCTACAAAGTCAGCTCACCAGTGATGCTCGACATCAGCTTCAAGCATTACCGCGTCTCGGAGCTGCTCGCGTATCTCAAGACTGTCCAGCGCACGGATGCGCACTCCATCCGCTACATCGGCAAAGATATGCTCGATGTTGCAGACTTTGAGCTTTTCATCACAACGTACACCATCGAGCTTGAGCCGTGAGGTCTACGGCCTGGTAAGGCGGCGCTTGCCCGTGCCGTCGGCGTTCATGATCCAGAGTCCGCCGTCGCCGACCTGGGTACGCGTGTAGACGATCTGGTTGCCGTCGGGGCTCCATGCGGGATAATCGCCGCTGTCATCCGTGAGGCGTGTGTGCTGGCTCGTGGAGAGAGAGACTTTCCAGACTTGCGCGTTGCCGTCGGAGGGTTTGAGGCCGTAGAGAATGGCATCGCCTTTAGGACTGATCGATGAGAACGCGCAATCTTCTCCGGACGTAAACGTGACGAGCAGACGTAACCCGAGTGTGGCGGGGTTCAGGGCATAGAAGCGGTAGAGTCCTCCCACACCGACAGCGTCGCGAAAAGTTTGCTGGACGACGAGCTCGACCGTATTGGGATGCCACGAAGGATAATCGCCGGCAAGCAGCAGGTCGTTTTCTGCGCCGCTCTGCAAATCCAGCACGTACGTTGTGCCGCGAACGAACGCAATCCGTCGCCCGTCCCGCGACCATGCGGGCCGTGAACTCCCCGACGAGAGCGAGAGTTGCGTGGCGCCTGTTCCGTTGGCCTGAATCTTGTACAGGGTCCCTGAGAGCGAGAACGCGATGGATTGATTGTCGGGCGACCACGTTGCACCGATGGCATCTCCGGCGTAGAGCAGCCGGAGATTCGCACCGCTCGAATCAACGAGATAGAGTCCGAGCCTGTTCGGACGACCATCGTGGAAGACGATCGTCCGTCCGTCGGGCGACCACGCTGCCCGGATGTGAATGCGGTCTTCCGGTATGAGTTGAATATCGTTGGGGTTCGCGCTCGTTCGACAGCCGTTCAGCACAATTGTCGCCAGCGCACAAGCAACCGCCAGAAGTGGGACTGTGAGTTTCATCGTTCCGTTCCATCATCATTATACGGGGTCAGAAGCAAAGTTGCAAGTAGCTCTCAGGTTGTTGTTTGCAGAAGAAGATCAACCACGACTTGTTGGAGTCCATAGTATGGAAACGAAGATTCTTCTCATCATCCTCATGGCGGGAGGTGTATTCCTCACTGTCGCACAGGAACAACGCCCGCGACTGCGAGACTTGGGCGTAGAGGTGGGAATTTTTCGTCCGGGTTCCCTGAATGCAATCACCGATGTCGCGGGAGTGAAAGTCGGCCACATCACGCTCTGGCAGGGCGAAACGATCCGCACGGGCGTAACCGCAATCCTTCCGCACAGCGAGAATCTTTTTCAAGAGAAAGTTCCGGCCGCGTTTTTTATCGGCAACGGTTTCGGAAAATTCGTCGGCTCGACGCAACTCGAAGAATTGGGACAGATCGAAACGCCCATCCTGCTCACCAATACATTGAGCGTTTGGGATGTTGCCAACGGCGTTGTCGATTACATGTTGGCGCTGCCGGGGAATGAGAACGTCCGCTCCATTAATCCTATTGTAGGAGAAACCAACGACGGCGGACTCAATGACATCAGAGGGAGACATGTGAAGCGCGAGCACGCAGTGGAAGCAATACGCTCGGCGCAATCCGGCGCGGTGGCGGAAGGAGCTGTCGGGGCCGGGACGGGAACGATCTGTTTCGGCTGGAAGGGCGGCATCGGCACAAGCTCGCGGGTGCTACCTTCGACGTTGGGCGGATACACGGTCGGCGTTCTTGGTCAGACAAACTACGGCGGGATTCTCGATATTGCGGGCGTTCCGGTGGGAAAAGAATTAGGTCGCTACGCTTTCAAGGGGCAGATCAAATACGATGGCGACGGCTCGTGCGTGATCGTAGTTGCCACCGATGCGCCGTTGAATTCGGCTCAGCTTAAACGGCTTGCGAAACGAGCGACGCTTGCTGTGGGGCGAACGGGCTCGGCAATGAGTCACGGCAGTGGCGATTACGTGATCGCCTTTTCGACCGCGAAAGAACTCCGCATCCGCTCGAACGCACCTCGCGTCGAACAAGTCCCACGCATGAAAGAAGACGACCTCTCCCCTCTTTTTCAAGCTGTCGTGGAAGCAACCGAGGAAGCGATCTACAATTCCCTCCTCAAAGCGACGACCGTCAAGAGTGCTCAGGGACGAGAAGTGGAAGCATTGCCAATCGACAAGGTGAAAGAGCTGTTCAAAAAGTATGGGAAGATGAAATAAGGCCTTTGATCTTGTGAACGAACAAGAGTAAATCAACTTGACTGAACTTGGGCAGTTTCGTATGTTTAGATTGCTTTTCTATACACCATCATCTCAGGCTTCATATCTCATCATTCAACAAACAGGAGGTCTTATGCTGCGAAAGTTCTCTGCGGTGATTCTCTCGGTCGCTACCTTCCTCATAATCAGCACGACAGCCTTCTCCCAAGGCATTTCCATCATCCCCCACGGCGGTCTCTCGAAAGACATGCGCTCGCAAACAGCCAACTACTGGGAGACGGGGTTCAATATTGGCGCCTACCTGTTCATCTCCGTCCCGGGTCCGCTCTCCTTCGGCGGAAAAGTAACTTATCATAGCTGGAGCGTCGACGGGGATGGATGGATGAAGGACTTCTTCCCTACTTCACCGACGTACCGGTTGGATAAATCCTCCGGCAGCCAATCGGTCATTGAGATTATGCCCGCACTCCGCTACACGCTTTCGCCGCCCCTTGTTCCGGTTAAATTCTCGTTGCAGGGCGCCGCTGGACTTCTGATTGTGACTGCTTCGGATGTCGTCGTCCGCGGCTCATACAGCACAAGCAATTCATCCGGTTCTCGCGAGCAAACCATTGGCGGCCAGACGTTGACCGGATTTGGGCTTCAGGTTGGTCCGGTGATTTCGATTGCCAGCCTGATCGAGATTCTTCCGATGTATACAGTTTACTCGGCCGGCGGAGATTTGTACAACCACTATGCCATCGATATCGGCATAACTTTAGGCAAATAGAACGATTACATTGCCCGGTCTGTTAGAGATCCTTTTGACCTTGTGCCTCCGCTCCGGTGGAAGAAAGAAAGACTAAGTGGAATTCTGAATGCGGATTCCCCGCTTGTTGCCAGCCCGTCCCGACAAAGTCGGGACTGGCGGGCGGGGCAGGTCAGATTGCGGAATGAAAAAATAACTCCAGACGAATGAAAACTGATAACCCAATACCATGACCTCAACCACAACGCTCATTCTCGGCGGCGGATTTGGCGGATTGGCAGCCGCTCATACGCTGCGATCCCTTCTACCGAAGGAACATCGAATCACCCTTGTCGATCAATCGCCACGGTTTTATGTTGGTGCGACCAAAACATGGGTCATGCTCGGCGACCGGACTGCAGAAGAGATCACCCGAAAGCGGGACGCTCTGCTTCCGCTGGGAGTCGACTTCCTCCAGGCTGAGGTGCAAAGAATCGATCCCTCGCGAGGAGAAGTAATGACCTCCCGCGGCACACTCAAAGCCGATTTCCTCATCATCGCTCTCGGTGCCGACCTAAACATGGCAGTAATCCCGGGTCTTGACCAGGCCGCACAGACGTTTTACACGTTAGATGGAGCCGTGAAGCTACGACACGTGCTTGCGGACTTCACGGAAGGAGAGCTGGTGATGCTCATTCCCCGCTCACCGTTTAAGTGTCCACCGGCTCCGTACGAAGCTGCGATGCTGCTGCATGCGGCGTTCAAGCAGAAAGGCGTGCGCGATCGAATTCGGATCAGCATCTACACCGTTGAACCGGCTCCCATGCCAACCGCCGGACCCGAGATGGGCACATTCATTCGCGAGCTTGTTCTAACGCGGGACATTGCATTCCATCCGCTGAAACAGACCAAAGCGATCGACGGAACCCGGCGCTCAATCGTCTTCGAAGATGGAAGTGAAGCGAAGTATGATCTCCTCATTGCAATACCGCCGCACGTTGCGCCGCGTGTCGTGCGCGAGGCAGGTCTTACCAATCAGGCCGGTTGGGTTCCCGTCGATCCCAAGACTATGAAGGTCATGGCTGCCGAGAGTGCGATACCTATCTACGCCGCCGGCGACATCACCTCGGTGCCGCTGCCCGGTCGCTACAAGCCGGATGTGCCGCTCGCGCTTCCCAAGGCCGGCGTGTTCGCCGCATCTCATGGAATAACGGCAGCCCGACAGATTGCCGGAGCCATCCTCGGAAAACCGTCCGCGGATGTGTTTGACGGCAAGGGATTCTGCTACATCGAAGTCGGCGATGATCGGGCAGTCAAAGGCGAAGGCTCGTTCTTTGACCTTCCCCATCCGCAGATGAGTCGGCATACTCCGGACACAGAGCAGATGCAGGACAAGCTTCAGTGGGTCAAGAATTGGCTGGATGGGAAAATACTCTGACCGTTCCACCTTGTTCCTGCGCTCTTGTGGAGGAACAAAGAAAAGCACTCCGACAGCCGCACAGCATACTACGAGGGCTTGATGAAGCCTTGATTGGGTTGATAGACTCAGAACCAAGCAACTGTTACCGGCGGCCACGAACGCATAACAGCAGGCATTACGACGCTTGTATATTAGGATCGGAGTTGTAGTTATTCCACTGTGTTACTGCACG
>CAYJSZ010000038.1:0-20978 GCA_964372545.1 uncultured Ignavibacteriaceae bacterium | reverse complement strand
GTCTCGGGGTTCATCGTCGTCCCCCAGAGCTGCTCGGGGTTCATCTCGCCTAATCCTTTGAAGCGCGAGATCGCGATGCCATCGGTACTGATCCCGCTTTGCGGGACGCCTTCCTCGTTCACGGCCGCTGTTTCATCTGCCTCCTCTTCTTTCTCCCCCTTCTTCGCTTTCTTCTCTGCCTTCAGTCGCTTGATGATCTCGTCGCGCTCGTCCTCATCGTACGCGTAGAATTCTTGCTTTGCCTTCTTGAGCTTGAACAGCGGCGGCTGGGCAATGTAGACGTGCCCAAGCTCGATAAGCTCTCGCATGTAGCGGAAGAACAGTGTCAGCAGCAGCGTACGGATGTGTGAACCGTCGACATCGGCGTCGCACATGAGAATGATTTTGTTGTAGCGAATCTTTGCCGGGTCGAAGTCTTCGCCGACGCCCGCTCCGATGGCCATGAAGATCGCCCGAATTTCCTCGTTCTCCAAAATTTTGTGGAGCCGCGCTTTTTCGACGTTCAGGATCTTCCCCTTCAACGGTAGTATCGCCTGGAATTGCCGGTCGCGGCCCTGTTTTGCGCTGCCTCCCGCAGAGTCGCCTTCCACGAGATACAACTCGCAATGCTCGGGGTCGTCAATCGAGCAATCGGCAAGCTTGCCCGGAAGTCCCCCTGAATCGAGCGCGTTTTTGCGACGGGTAAGGTCGCGTGCCTTGCGTGCCGCCTCGCGTCCTTCTGCCGCCCTTAGACACTTATCGATGATCTTGCGGCCGTCGGTCGTATTATCTTCAAGCCATGTTGCCAGCGCGGGACCAAGAATTGATTCAACGATGCTTTTCACGTCGCTGTTGCCCAACTTTGTCTTCGTCTGGCCTTCGAATTGCGGCTCCGGCACTTTCACGCTGAGGACCGCGGTGAGGCCCTCGCGGAAATCATCGCCGACGAGCTGGATCTTCCCTTCTTTGACCAGCCCGTTCTTGTACGCGAAGCTGTTGAGCGTTCGCGTCAGCGCCGTGCGGAACCCGACGAGGTGTGTTCCGCCTTCGTGCGTGTTGATGTTGTTCACATACGTGAAGACGTTCTCGCTGTACTGGCCGTTGTACTGGAGCGCGATCTCCACCTCGACCGCGCGGCCGTTTTCATCGTTATCGCTGCCCTTGGTATAAAACGACTTCTTGATAATCGCGGGACGGGTCGAGTCGATGTACTTGATGAACTCGCTCAGCCCGCCTTCAAAATGGAAGACCTCTTCCTCGCTCGGCTTCGTTCGAAGGTCTTCAATGCGCAGTACGACCGTGGGATTCAGAAACGCCAGCTCGCGCAGCCGCTCTGCTAATGTCTCGAATTTGAAGCTTCGATTCTTAAATATCGCGGGGTCCGGCATGAAGGTGACCTTCGTTCCTGTCTTTCCTTTCTCTGCCTTGCCGGTTTCTTTCACCGGCGCAACCGGATCGCCCTTCTTGTACTTCTGGTAAAAAATCTTCCCCTCGCGATAGACCTCGACCTCGAGCCACTCGCTCAGCGCGTTCACCACCGACACGCCAACGCCGTGGAGTCCGCCGGAGACCTTGTACGTGTTCTTGTCGAACTTGCCGCCGGCGTGGAGGACGGTCATCACGACCTCAAGCGCGGAACGTTTTTCTTCTGCGTGGATGCCCGTGGGAATGCCACGGCCGTCGTCTTCTACTGCCACCGACCCGTCTTCATTGATTGTTACCGTAATGTTCTTGCAATAGCCTGCCAATGTTTCGTCGATGGAGTTGTCCACCACTTCGTAGACCAGATGGTGCAACCCGCGGGCGCTCACATCACCGATATACATTGCCGGACGGCGCCGGACCGCTTCAAGGCCCTTGAGGACGGTAATGTCGTCCGCGGTATATCCCCCCTGTGAACTCAAGCCTCTTGGCGATGTTTTGCCCTCGCCGTTCTTCGATTTGACCTTCCTGGCCACTTCGTTCAACGGGTTGCCGTTTACGTTGTTCTTCGTCTCTGTCTTTGTCGCCATACAATCCTTCTGCTATTGAAACTTGATATCCTTGACTGCCTCGCTGCCGATGGCTTCATTCAGCCTTGCGATGATTTCTTGTTTGCGCATGTTCAGCTCGTTGCGCCACACGCCCGTCCGCACGCGAACGATGAGCACGCCTTTCTCAATCCTGACCGCTTCCGATTCCTTTGCTATACGCGTACCGACAATGGATGCCCATCGGTTCACGGCCTCATACTGCTGCAGCTTCGCCTGAATGCCGAGGTTCTGCACCAACTGTTCAATTGCTTGCCCTATCGTTTTAGTGGACAAGATTGCCGGCTTCTTCATGTTTGACCGTTCCCTGGCGTACAAAGAATTTTTTCTTGGTGCTACCCCAACCAAAACCAGCAGGAAAGACCTGGTCGTTGGTGCTCGTTATAAACGCCTGGCCTAATTCCTGCACAAGGTTGAGCACGCGCTCGGTTCTGTACTCATCCAGCTCGCTAAAGACGTCGTCGAGCAAGAGAAGCGGCGTTTCAGTGCATTGCTCTTTCAGGTAAAAGAACTCGGCCATCTTGAGCGCGACAAGAAACGTTTTGTGCTGTCCTTGTGACGCAAACTTTCTTAACTCAAGGCCGTTGATTGCGAACTCGAATTCATCCCGATGAGGACCGACCAATGTCGTGCCTGTCCTTCGCTCCTCAGCCTGCCGTTCATCAAGCTGGTGCCGGAATTGTTCCTGAATCTCCTCCGCTGTGCTCTCCTTGCTCACATCCGCCGAAGATGCGTACCGTATGCTCGGCGTCTCCGATTCGCCTATTACACGTTGAAACGCGTCTCCGACATGGTGCGCAAACTCTCGTATGAAATCTCCCCGTTTCAGGATGAGCTGCGTCCCGAGCTCGATTAAAGCTCCATCCCACGGCTCGAGCAGCTCTGCGCCGTCTTGACGCGCGGCTCGTGCATTCAAGAGAATCCTGTTCCGCTGTTTTAGGACACGTCGGTACTCCATGAGATTCTCGAGATACATCTTGCTCGCTTGCGAAATCACGAGGTCCACAAATTTTCTTCTGTCGGCCGGCGGACCGAAGGTAATCGCGCCGCCCTCGGGGGAGAGAATAACAACCGGAAATTTTCCTATGACGGCCGAAAACGTGTCGGCCTCAGCTTTATTGATCCAGAATTTTTTCTCTGCACTGCCCTGGTTATAAAGAACGCGAACGGCAAACCCCGTGTCGCGGTCGGAAAGCATCTCTCCTTCAACGGCAAAAAAGTCTTTCCCCAATTGGAGCGCGAAACGATCGTTACCTGCATAAAAACTCTTCGTCAGGCAGAGGTACGAGATCGCCTCCAGGACGTTGGTTTTCCCCTCACCGTTATCACCGAAAAAAATATTCGCTCCGTGTCCGAACGAGAGTTGTGTCTCGCGGTGGTTTCGAAAATTTACCAGTCGCAAATTCGTCAGCCGCATCGTCACCTACTGCGTTACAAAGCGATAGCCCCGATTCCACATTGCGGGACGGGGCTATCAGAATCTCTCAGGGTCATTTGTGTCGATCAGGCGTTCAGCCGCATGGGCATCACAAGCATCAGAATGTCTTCGTGGTCGCGCTGTTTGGCCGGCGACATGATTGCCGCCCGAACCTGGCTGCTGAACTTGAACACGATCTCATCGGCATCGATATGCGAAAGCATGTCGATGACATAGGTGGAATTAAAGCCTATTTCGAGCTCTTCGTCGTTATACTCACAAGGAACTTTTTCCCTCGCCTCTCCGCCAAAATCGATGTCCTCTGCGGCGACTTTCATCTCGTTTTTCTTCAACGAAAACCGTATTTGGCGCGTGGTTGCGTTCGAATAAAGGGCAACGCGCCGGACTGATGCCAGTAGCAGGTCTTTGCTTACGGTAAGCTTTTTCTCGTTGTCGAGCGGAATAACGGACTCGTAGTTAGGGTAATTTTCTTCGATGAGTCTTGAGGTGAGCGTTGTGTTTCCGAGCGAGAATTGCACGTGGGAAGAATCCATCAACAGGGTGCTTTCTCCGCCTTCCAGCGATTTGCTGACGAGATTCAACGCTTTCGCAGGAATGATGATTTCTTTCTTTCCTTTTGTTTGGGCGATGCCAGAGTATGTTATCCGTACGAGGCGATGGCCGTCGGTGGCGACCGCCCGAACTTCCTTCGGCGTAAGTTGCAGAAGGACGCCCGTCATCGCTGGGCGCAGTTCGTCCACACTCACAGAAAAAATTGTCCGGGAGATCATTCGTCGGAGCAGATCACTGTCTAAGGAGATTGTCTCTTCACTTTTGAATTGTGGCACGACCGGGAATTCTTCACTCGATTCCCCAATGAGAGCGTACTCTCCGGTTTCTGTAATCATCTTAATCTTATTTGCCGAGAGGTCTGCGGAAAAAACAAGTTGTACATCCGGTAACGCGCGGATAGTTTCCATTATCCGTTTTGCCGGCGCAGCGATCTTACCATCCTCGCTCCCTTTTACTTCTACCGTTGCGGACATCGATACTTCCAGGTCGGTGGCTGCAAGGCGAAGCGTGTTTTTCGAAAGGTCAAAGAGAATGTTTTCTAGGATCGGAAGGGTCGATTTTGAGGGAACAACACCGCTAATTTTGGTTAATGCTCTCTGGAGTTCACTGCTTGCAACGGTGAATTTCATTCGGGTGCTCCTTGAGGAAGATTGTTGCGGGAAAGATTTAGATTAAAGTACCAAAATTTAGGTCGAGACACAAGTAAACAACGGGCTTTTTCGCTAACTTAACCTGTTTTGTTGCTAAGAGTTAGAGAGATGAAAAGGAATATAGAGAGTACATTTTATAGTACTGTGGATAGTGTGGAAAACTAAGAGCACGGAGGAAAACGTAAAGCCATACTTGAGAACTATTAGATACAATCGACAGCTGAATTGTGAAAAGTGGGTGAATAAACGAGCACTTAAACGCAATTCACGGAGAGCTGAAAGTAAACGGGAAGGCAGCAACGCAATTATCAACAAGAGTCAAACAGCTACACACAAATTATGAAGAAAAATACCAACAGTTCAAACTCATTACTCGCGCAGCTCCACCCGCCGTTTAATCTGATCGATGTTCTGCCGGAATCTTGTGTCCATCTTCATCCGGTCTTCTACTGCCTGGCAGGCGTGAATCACCGTGCTATGATCTCTTCCCCCAAAGTGCAACCCTACGGTCTTAAGGGAGGCGTTTGTCATTTGTTTGGCAAGGAACATAGCCGCTTGACGCGCTACGACGACCTCCTGTTTTCGGGTTTTTGCCCGCAAGAGATCCTCCGGGATATCGAAAAACTTACATACAGCGCCTTGAATTCGTTCTATGGAGACTGGAGCACGGGTGCTATTGACGACGACGTTCAGCACTTCTTGAGCAAGCTCGACGGTAATATTCCTGTTCTCCAGAGAGGCACGGGCTAGGAGACTGATGAGGCAACCCTCTAGCTCGCGGATGTTGTTTGTAACATTTGCGGCAATGAAATCAATAACATCCGGCGCTAGGTCGAATCCACTTTCTTCGTTCTTCTTGTGCAGAATCGCAATTCGAGTTTCGAGGTCAGGCGGCTGGATATCTGCTGTTAAGCCACACTGAAAACGGGAAATCAACCGCTCGTCAAGGCCCTTAAGCTCTTTCGGCGGAACGTCGGAGGAAAGCACAATCTGCTTCCCGAACTGATAAAGCGTATTAAAGGTGTGAAAAAAATTGTCCTGTGTTTTTTCTTTTCCGGAAAAGAACTGGATATCATCGATAATCAAAAGATCCGTACTTCTGTAGAAGAGCGAAAACTCGTTGACGCGGTCGGACTGAATGGCTTCAACGAAATCCACTGTAAACTTCTCGCTTGAAACGTACACCACGCGCTTTGCCTTGCCGATCGTTAACGCCCTATTGCCCAACGCATGCATGAGGTGGGTCTTGCCAAGCCCGGTCCCGCCGTAGATTACGAGGGGGTTGAACGATGTACCACCGGGATTATTCGCAACAGCCATTGCTGCTGCGCGCGCGAGCTGATTGCTATCCCCTTTGATAAAATTGTCAAAGATGTAGCGCGGGTTTAAATTGCTTTGCTCCGGTGTAAGGCTATCACCGACGCGCACAGAGATGGTAAGCGGGAAAGGGACTGCAGTCTGCGGGGGAATCATGGTGGATGAAGGCGTGGATAAGGAGTCAGACAGAACCCCAAACGCTTCGGAAGAATCATCGGCAGCGATAGAGTACAGGAGTTTAGCCTGAGGACCCAGCACAGCAGAGATTGTCTTTTGGATCAGCGCATTGTAATGCTCCTCAAGCCATTCATAAAAAAACTGGCTTGGCACCTGAATGGTAAGTTGCCGTCCCTCGAGCTTGAGCGGCAGGATCGGTTGAAACCAAGTCTTGTAGCTTAGGCTTGTAACCTGGTCGCGGATCCCGTTTAGGCATTCTTCCCAAATCTGTTCTACATGGCCGGCAGCGGGTTCAACGTTTGCAACGGTGTCTGGGAGTTCCATGGCAAAACCTTACGAGAGAATTAACAACAAAAAGTGATTTGCTAACAAAGATATAAACTGCAAGGCTAAACTCAGATTCAGCACCTTAGAGTAATGATCACAGGTTTTTTATTCAATGAGACGGGTTATGCGTTACGCGGTAACGCCGAGGCGTTACGAATGGAAGAACGTTATCCACAAGTAGAACATCAGCAGTTTAACCAGGAAAGCCATACAGTCAGCGTTCAAAAGCAGAGAGCCGTCGATTACACACAATTTATAAACACACGAAAGTAATATCAAAAGGCTGAGTTATTATAAGGTCAGGATTGTGTGAAGGCAAGAGGAAAATTTACAAAATGCAGCCGGGAATCTACCCTCATATAAAATCTCTGGGTGTCCGCTCACACCCAAACCGAAAAAGAACAACGCATCGTAACCGTGCACAGAACAGAAGCGTGATACAAGAAAACAAAAAGTTGTCGTGAAGGTTTGTTTTCTATCTTTGAGTAAAGCTTGTTAGTCGACTATTATTTTAGTAAATTGTGCATCGAACATAGGAGAAAGTTTGAGCAAAAACATCCTAAGCACTTCTGGGCAAGGAAGAGAAACCAATGAAAAGAACGTACCAACCTCACCAACGTAAACGCAGCAACACTCACGGATTTCGCGCGCGCATGGCCACCAAGAACGGCCGAAAAGTGTTGAGTCGCCGCCGGGCAAAAGGACGCCATAAGCTCACAGTCAGCGACGAAAGATAAGACCGGAAGAAAACTCACCAGGCACCATTGCCAACGAACCCCTTCAGGCTGAACACTCTCCGTGGACACTTGGCCTTTGCGAAGGTGCTCTCAAGCGGCCTGTCTATCAAAAGCGGACCGCTCCGATGCTTTTATCTTCGGAAGGAAGGCAACAACAGGGAACTGAGAATCGGGATAGCGGTAACCCGAAACGTCAGGAGCGCGGTAGAGCGCAATCGCATAAAGAGGTTAGTGCGAGAGGCATTAAGAGCGAACCAGAGCGGCTTAAAGGATCTCGTGAGAGAAAAGAGCGTAGACATAGTCTTCCTCTGTAACAAATTGTCTACCAAGGGAACTTCACAGTCTAAAGAGCTCAACACGCAAACGAGACAGCTTCTTGAGGTGCTTGTTCAACGTTAAAAAGGTCGTGCATGAGATACATTCTTATCGCGCTTATTAAAGGATACCAAGCAGCCATCTCCGGATTGCTACCCTTTAACAATTGCCGGTTTACACCCTCCTGTTCGGACTATGTCATTCAGGCGCTTTCGAAACACGGCTTGCTTAGGGGCTCTTTGTTAGGTATCAAGAGACTGTTCCGGTGCCACCCCTACCACAAACACTCCGGTTATGACCCGGTCCCCGAAAAATTCTGACAAGACCACCCCATGGATCGCCAGCAGATATTAGGTTTTGGGCTCATTTTTCTTCTCCTGATCGTTTGGATGTTGATGAATTCCCCGGCCCCGCAGCAGCCAGCCAAATCACAGACCCAGGAGCAACTGAAAGATTCCATCGTTACAGCCGCCAAACTCGTACCGAGGGAGCCTGCAAAGAAGGACACGGTTGATCCTTTCGGGAAGTACTTTGCTGGGAGCGCCAAGGGGCAAGAGAAGCTCCTGACGGTAGAATCCGACTTATACAGGGTTGTTATCAGCACAAAAGGCGGCCTCATCAAAGAATGGGAGTTGAAGAAGTACAAAACGTGGGATGGCCACCCGGTCCAGCTGGTTAACCCCGAAAAAGGGGGGGATTTTAGCCTGTTGTTTGTCACAACGGACGGGAAAAAGATCAACACGCGGGATCTTTACTTCAACGCACGATTTACCCCGGAAGAAACGATAAGAATCGAGGGCAACCAAGAATATGTGCTTGAACTGGTGCTTCCGACGAGTAACGGGGGCAGCATCGTTAAAACACTGGAGTTCAAAAACAGTGAATACGGATTCAATACGACGCACCAATTTACCCGCCAGGAAGAAGTGATTGCCTTCGAGTACCAGGTTGTCTGGGAGACAGGCCTGCGGTATGCCGAACAGAATAGCCACGACGAATCGAATTTTGCAGCAGCGTTTGCTTACGCAGGAAAAGAGTTGACAGAAATTGATGCGGCGAAGTTCGACGAACAGCCCAGGAAAGACCTCAACGGATCCGTTGACTGGGTAGCCGCGCGCGATAAGTATTTCGCGGTTGCAATTATTCCGGAGCAAGGTAAGAGCGAAGGTGCATACCTCGAAGGTATGCGACTTCATGCAGCGAACGACGGAGCCATTGAGAGCTACAACATCTCAGTGAAAGTGTTGCTCGGTGGAGGTTTGCAGCAAACGAGCAGGTTCAAAGTATTTCTCGGACCCCTGGATATAGGCCTTCTCCGCGAATACAATGTCGGCCTAGAAAACATCATGAGCCTAGGATGGGCATGGCTCGTGAGGCCGATCTCCGAGTACGTCATGCTGCCACTCATGAGCGCGCTGCATTATGGTATTCCCAATTGGGGGCTCGTGATTATTGTCTTCACCGTTATTATTAAGATTGCGCTCCACCCCTTGACCAAGACCAGTATGAAGTCGATGAAGAAGATGCAGGCGCTCCAGCCGATGATGGAAGAGATTCGGGAGAAGCACAAAGATGATCCCCAGAAGTTGAACGCGGCCATCATGAATCTTTATCGAGAATACGGGGTGAATCCGGCAGGAGGGTGCCTCCCCCTACTCCTTCAATTTCCTATACTTATAGCGCTTTACAATGTTTTTCGAGGCGCGATAGAATTACGTCAGGCCGGATTTTTCTGGTGGATTAAGGATCTCTCTGTACCCGACGTCGTTGCGACGCTTCCCTTCACCGTTCCATTGTTCGGGGTCAGGGAAGTAAGCGGACTTGCACTGTTAATGGGCGTTACAATGTTCATTCAGCAAAAGATGTCCGTCAAGGATCCACGCCAGAAAGCCATGGTCTGGGCCATGCCCATTCTCTTCACGCTGCTCTTCAACAGCTTCCCGTCAGGGCTTAACCTCTACTACCTTGTTTTCAATGTCCTTTCTATTGCCCAGCAGATTTACATTAACAAACAGCACGACAACGAACCACTGCGCAAGGTCGACCAGAAAAAGAAAAGGGGCGGAATTTTCGGTAAACTACAAATGCCGAAATTACCAAAGTAGTTTACCCACAACAGAAAACAGATCAAAGCCCCGCTTGGCAAAGCGGGGCGTTTTTATTTCTCATCGGAAAGTTGTAAAAGCCAACCCGAATTTGTACATTTACTGCCCGTTATCGCGTGAGCATGAAATGATTGTAAGCGAGTCAGAGACCATTGCGGCAATAGCAACACCCCTCGGTGAAGGCGGTATCTCCGTTATTCGAGTCAGCGGTCCCAGCGCCATCGACCTCGTTGACAAGAGCTTTCAGGGAAAAAAAACGCTTCGCGAGGCTTCCTCACATACGGCGCACTTCGGACGACTTGTAGATGCGAGCGGAGAAGAACTGGACGAAGTTATCGCAGTAGTCTTTCGGAATCCTGGTTCCTATACGGGCGAAGACGTTGTGGAAGTAAGCTGTCACGGGGGGATTCTCGTTACCAGACGAATCCTGCAGGCCATATTAGACATGGGGGCGAGACCAGCTGAACCAGGCGAGTTCACGAAGCGAGCCTTTCTCAACGGTAAGATGGACCTGTCCCAGGCCGAAGCGGTTGCCGACCTAATCCACGCAGGCTCGGAACTTGCGCACAGAACCTCACTCCAGCAACTCGAAGGTAGGCTCTCCAAGCAAGTGACCTCGTTGAGAGACAAACTAACAGAGACAGTTGCTATGCTCGAGCTTGAGCTCGATTTTGTGGAAGACCACATCGAAATTGTTGACAAGGGCAGCATAATACAGCTTGTTGAAAACGTTGTCAAAGATCTTACCTTGGTTGCGGAGACATATCATGTCGGCAGGGTATACAGGGAGGGAGTGAAAGTAGTTCTGGCGGGGGCGCCAAACGTTGGTAAGTCAAGCATTCTCAACAGCTTATTAAACGAGGATCGATCCATCGTCACAGAGATCCCAGGGACGACAAGAGATGTTATTGAAGAATCGCTGAACATTAGTGGTCTCCAATTTCGGGTCGTCGACACTGCAGGGTTGCGCGAGGCATTAGACCCAGTGGAACAAGAAGGAGTGAAGCGAACAGAGTCTCAAGTTGACAACTGTGATGTTTTGGTTCTCGTGTTTGACACAGCCAGAGATTTGTCGGGAGAAGAGATGGAATCTGCACGCAAGCTTATCGAGAAATCAAGAGGACACGGAGTAATAAACCTAGTTGTGATGAACAAGATCGACTTACCCGCAGCATTAAATGGTGAGCTTTCACGGAGGGCGCCATTCTTGGGCTCCCTCCCAACCGCTCATGTCTCTGCTCTAACCGGCAAGGGAATCGACCAATTCAAAAACCTTTTGGTCGATTCTGTCCTTCAAAGCAAGAGAGATCTCTCCGAAGCAAGCATAACAGTCACCAACGTTCGACACTACACCGCCATAACGAAGGCGATCGAAAGTCTAAGACTTGCGCTTGAATCTCTGAAGGATGGTCAAAGCGGGGAATTCGTAGCCGTTGATCTCCGCGCAGCCATAGATAGGCTGGGAGAAATAACTGGAGTAGTCACGACGGAAGACATCCTGAACAATATCTTTTCAAAGTTTTGCATCGGAAAGTAAAAGCGGCTAAGGGGTTTCACGTGAAACGGTTCTACACGGAAAGAGAGCATTATGATGTCATAGTAGCCGGAGGAGGGCATGCTGGCATTGAAGCGGCCCTAGCTGCCGCAAGAATGGGCTGCACCGTGTTGATGGTAACGATGGATAAAGCGGCTATCGGCCGAATGTCCTGCAACCCCGCAATTGGGGGAACGGCCAAAGGGCATCTAGTCCGAGAGATAGACGCTCTAGGAGGGGAAATGGGCAGGCTGGCAGACAAGACTGGGATCCAGTTTCGAATGCTCAATAGATCAAAGGGTCCTGCGGTCTGGTCTCCACGATGCCAGAATGACCGGGAATGGTACTCTCGAGAAGCCAGAAAGGCCATTGAATATCAGCCTGGAATCGCTATCATTGAAGACTCCATCATTGACATAGGCGCCGAACAAAACAAGGACACCATCCGACTAACAGGTGTAGTCACAGCATCGGGTGCAAAGATCCGCTGCAAAGCGTTTGTTCTTAGCGCGGGGACGTTCATGCGAGGCCTCATGCATACCGGCCTTCGCAACAGGGAGGGTGGTCGATACGGTGAGCCGGCGTCCAAAGGGTTAACAGAGACGCTTGAAAACCTTGGGTTTGTTAGCGGTCGTCTCAAGACCGGAACTCCGCCCCGGATAGACCTAAGCAGCATCAACTTTTCTGCGGTTGAGGAACAGCCGAGCGACAACCCACCGCAGCCGTTCTCCTTCAGGACGGAAAGAATTACAAACCGGTTAATCCCGACGTATCTGACGCATACGAATTCCTCGACCCACGAGGCTCTCAAGAAGGGATTCGATCGCTCTCCAATGTTCACAGGCCTGATAAAGGGGAGGGGACCGCGGTACTGTCCGTCGATCGAGGACAAAATCGTTCGCTTTGAGGAAAAGGATCGGCATCAGATCTTCCTGGAGCCAGAGGGTTACGAGACAAGCGTAGTATATGTCAACGGCTTCTCAACAAGCCTCCCGGAGGAAATCCAGCTAGAGGGGTTGCGAACAATCCCTGGGCTGGAGAAGGTCACCATGCTCAGGCCGGGCTATGCGGTGGAATACGACTTCTTCCCGCCCCACCAGGTCAAGCTCACACTTGAGACAAGGTTGGTGGAGGGTCTCTTCTTCGCCGGTCAGGTCAACGGAACATCCGGCTACGAAGAAGCTGCTGCCCAAGGGTTAGTGGCCGGAATAAACGCTGCCCTGAAGGTTCAAGGTAAAGACCCCCTCGTCCTCAACAGGTCAGAGGCATACATTGGCGTTCTCATAGACGATCTCGTCAACAAGAGCACGGATGAACCCTACCGGATGTTTACCTCAAGGGCAGAGTATCGGCTAATGCTGCGCCAGGACAATTCCGACCGCCGGTTAATGCCTTACGGCCACGGGCTAGGCCTGGTACCTACGGCAGTTTATGACAGGCTCCAGAGAAAGGAAGCACTGGTCCGAGAGGGGATAGCCGTATCACGTCAATACTCAGTGGCTCCAGACCATGTTAACCCGTATCTTGAGTGGACCGGCAATGAGCCGCTTACGGAGAAGGAAAAGCTCTCAAAGCTCCTAAAGCGCACCAGGGTCACTCTCGTTGACATCCTAAGGGTGGATGGCCTTGCCGACCACCAATTCTTTAGCGGTCTAGCACGCACTGAGGAGCGCCTCAAAAGTGAGGTTCTTGAGCAGATTGAAATCGAGCTGAAATACGAGGGGTATATTGGTCGATTGAGAGAGCAGATACAACGATTCGAACGAGCGGAGTTACAGCGAATCCCCCAAGACTTTGATTTCTCGAGAGTCAAGGCCCTCTCCCGCGAGGGGATAGAGAAGCTTTCCCTTGTTCGTCCAACCTCCATTGGCCAAGCTTCAAGGATAAGTGGTGTTACACCATCGGACATTTCAGTCCTGATGGTCCACCTCAGAAACTAGGTGTTTCACGTGAAACCCTTTCCAATATCGGAATCGGACGCCCTGGCCCAGAACCCACCCGCCCCCATATGGCTTTTCAGGGTTTGTCAGCGGAACGGCCTTATCCTTTCTCAAAAGCAGTTGGACCTACTGAGCCAGTACGTCAATCTCCTCTTAGAGTGGAATAAGGCGGTCAACCTTATCTCACGCAAGGACGAGGAGAACGTCTGGCAAAACCATGTATTGCATTCGCTCTCCGTTCTTTTCAAAATTAGTATACCTCAAGGGGCAAGAGTCCTGGATCTCGGTACCGGCGGGGGGCTTCCCGGCATACCACTCAGGATTGCGAGGCCAGACTTGTCCTTCACGCTTCTGGATGCTACAAAGAAAAAGGTGGATGCCGTTGCCGACATTGTCTTCCAACTCGGACTCACCAATGTGAGCACTGTTTGGGGCCGGGCAGAAGACATTATAAGGCAGCCGGGGATGAAAGGCTCACACCATCTCTGTATAGCCAGAGCCGTTGCACCTCTGCAGGAGCTCATCCGGTGGGCGCGGCCGCCTCTGGTTTCCTCAAGCAGCCCTGAAGAGGTTGGATACGTGAGCCGCAGCCCATCTGACCAGGAGCGCGCAGCCATTCCTCCGGCGTTGATAGCACTGAAGGGTGGAGAGCTCGAGGAGGAGATACGAAAAGCAACTAGAGACAAGGCCGTTCGATCCGTCGATGTAATAAGCCTGACATTCAACGGCTCGGAGCGGATTTCAGCAAACGACAAAAAAGTCGTCTATGTACAATTTTAATTCTCGCGCAAAAAAAATCAAACGCACCATGTTCCGATCCAAGAATCTTTTTGATCAACTCGAGTCGCTTGCCACCGAGCAGCGCAACCCCGCGAGCATGGACATCGATGCGCGATCGATCACAGAAATCCTGACGATCATCAATAGTGAGGACAAGAAGATTGCGCTCGCCGTCGAAAAGGAGATCTCTTACGTAGCAAACGCTGTTGAGCTTGTGGTACAAGCATTTAAGAAGGGTGGGCGATTGATTTATGTGGGAGCGGGGACAAGCGGGCGCCTCGGTGTGTTGGATGCCGTAGAGTGTCCGCCGACGTTTGGTACCGACCCGGAGATAGTGCAGGGACTGATCGCGGGGGGGAAACGGGCCATGTTCCGCGCGCAGGAGGGAGCCGAGGACAAGGAGGAAAACGGAGCGAAGGACATCAACGACAAAAATGTTTTGGCGAACGATGTCGTCTGCGGCATCGCCGCGAGCTTGCGGACGCCCTACGTTGTCGGCGCCGTGAAGCGCGCAAAAGAGCGCGGAGCAGCGACAATCTATGTAACAACGAACCCGCGCGCCAGGCTGGAATCGGCTGAGTTTGCCGAGCTCGCCGCTGCGATCGATGTCGCGATCTGCCCCGAGGTTGGACCGGAAGTGATCATGGGATCCACCCGGATGAAATCGGGTACGGCCCAAAAGTTAGTGCTGAACATGATTACAACGACAGCGATGATCCGCCTCGGCAAGGTGTACGAGAACATGATGATCGACCTGCAGATGACGAACCAGAAACTCCGCGAGCGGGCAAAACGTGTCGTTATGACCATCACAGGCGTCTCATACGAGGAGGCGGCAGACTATTTAGAGAGAGCCAATTGGCACGTCAAGACAACTTTGGTGATGATCAAAACTGGTGTGGGCAGAGAAGAAGCAAAGACTCGCTTGGAGAAGGCCGATGGCTTCGTCCGCGCAGCGATTAAAGGAAAGACATAAGCAACCATCCGAAGGCTCACCTTGCCTCCGTTGCGACCTTCAGAGGGGTTTGAACTTCCCCAATAGCTTATATATCAACAAATTATAGACACGCCACCATGAAACGCCAACTCCCGGATGACCTGGATTTCTTTCCGCCTTTTGATGGCTTCCCCAAAGAAGGAATTGAGTTCCTCAAAAGACTCAAGAAGAACAACAACCGGCCCTGGTTCGAAAAGCACAAGAGCGAGTACGAAACCACAGTCAAGCTGCCGATGCAGTCGCTGATCGTTGCACTCCAGCCCCACTTCGCGAAGTTCGCACCCGAGTACGAGCTGCACCCGAAGCGCTCGCTCTTCAGGATCTACCGCGACACGCGCTTCAGCAAAGACAAGACTCCGTACAAGACACACGTCGCCGCGCACGCTGCGCTGCGCGGGAAGCCGAAGGGGCTGGGAGCTTCCGGGTACTATCTCCACATCGAGCCCGGGGAGGTGTACTTTGGTGCTGGAGTATACATGCCGGAAAGCGATCAGCTTAAGAAAATCAGAAAGGCAGTTGCAATAATGTCGGACGAGTTCTTAGCGGTGGTGAACGGAAAACGGTTCAACAAGATGTTCTCGAAGCTGGAGGGGGAAAAGCTTCAACGTGTTCCGGTCGGCTACGAGGCGAACCACCCGATGGCCGAATGGCTCAAGCACAAACATTTTTTCGTCGGCGCCTCGTGGCCCGTGTCGAAATGTTTCAAGGCGAAGTTCGTGGAGGATGTTGCAGAGGTCTTCAAGGAGGCGACTCGGCTCGTCAGGTTTCTGAACCGTGCGATGGGGATTGAGCACTGACGCCGCGAAGCGAGATCCCGTTCGCTTCCAGGACGGCTCTGACCTCTCGTGCAATCCGGTCGGAGCCCGGCGTGTCGCTGTGAATGCAAATCGTCTGTGCTTCAAGGTGTAGCCGGCTCCCGTCTGAGGTTATCACAAATCCGTCTCGTACAATGCTCAATGCCTGTTGTGCTGCGCGGCCTGGGTCCGCAATTAGTGCATCCTGAAATTTGCGCGACCGCAGCGATCCGTCGGGCTCATACACCCGATCCGCAAACACTTCGGCCGCAACACGAAAACCTAATTCTCTCCACACACCCAACATTCCCGATCCGGCCAACCCCATAAGTATCAAGGAGTTATCGACTTGTTCCACCCCGGCTCCTATGGCATGTGCTATTCGGGCGTCTTTCACTGCCATGTTGTAGAGGGCACCGTGAGGCTTCACGTGTGAAAGCTGAGCGCCAAGCTTTCGTGCAACCGTGCCAAGGGCGTGTACTTGATCGAAGACGCACTTCTTAATTTCGTCGAAAGTTAAATTCATTTCCGTGCGGCCGAAGTTTCCGCGGTCCGGATAACTTGGGTGCGCGCCAATGCCAACGTTGTATTTCTTGGCAAGCGAGACTACCGCGCTCATCGTGGTTTCATCTCCCGCATGTACACCGCAAGCAATGTTTGCCGAAGTGATGAGCTGCATGAGAGACTCTTCCGAGCCGCTGCGCAAAGCTTCAGGTCGCTCGCCCACGTCTGAGTTGAGGTCGATGGTTTTCATACAAATCTAGGTGAAATCCTCTGAAGGGCAGGATAGTAAAAACCTTCCGAAGGTTCTGTCAGATATCTATGCGGCCTTCGGAAGGTTCACTCCAACTGCTGTCCCCTTGTCTCCGGCAAAAGGAAAATCAACCCCGCCCCTGCAAGAAAGAACGCAGAGGTTAATGCAAGAGCGCTTCCTATCCCATAGTCGTCAGCAAGCGCGCCGATTGTGAATGGAGCGAGAGCGCTGAATGCCCGTCCCACATTGTAAGTAAGACCCTGTGCTGTACCACGGATTGACGTAGGGAACAACTCTGCCAACATCGCACCGAACACGCTGAAATATCCGTGCCCGAAGAATCCGATGAAAGGTCCAAGGACCAGCAACACCGTCTCGTGCCGGCCAAGCTGGCCGTACGCAGGCACGAGCAACGCCGCGCAGACAAGGAAGGTTACAAACACCGGCCGTCGCCCGAATCGATCGGCGAAAAATCCGAACAGTGTATATCCGAAAAATGCCCCGATCTGCATCGGAATTATCCAGGTAGAGCTGCGAACGATACTCATGCCGGCCCCGCCCCGTTCAACCGGCGTCGACAGAAACGTCGGCATCCATGTAAATAGCCCCCAGTATGCAAAGAGAACAGTTGTGGCAATGACCGTCGCGGTGAGCGTGTTTCTGAGAAGTGGAGGGCGAAAGGCTTGACCAAGACTGGCGAACGGTGAAATCCGAGTGCCCCGGTTTCCCCTCAACCAGATTTCCGGCTCGGGCACACTGCGCCGAATCCACGCCGCGAGCAAAGCTGGTAGAAGGCCGAAAAGAAACAGCACGCGCCAGCCGAAATCCGGTAACACAACTGCGGCGAGAATGGCCGCCAGAATGTAACCAATCGCCCAGCCCGACTGCATTAATCCGATCGCCTTGCCGCGGTGCTCTGCCGGCCAGGTTTCCGAGACCAGCACCGAGCCCGCCGACCACTCGCCGCCCATGCCAAGGCCAACAAGAGTTCGCCAAAGAATCAGTTGAGCCACGGTTCCGGAGGTAGCTGTAAGGGTGGTGAAAAGTGAATAGGTCAGGATGGAATACATCAGCGCCCGCGCCCGGCCAATCCGATCCGCCAACATGCCGAAGAGAATGCCGCCCAACGCGGATGCGATCAATGTGACAGACGCGAGCGCTCCGGCTTCAGCAGAGGAGAGAGCGAACTCTGCTCGAATGGCCGTGAGCGCAAAGGCATAGAGCATCACGTCCATCGCATCTAACATCCAACCGAGCTGCGCGGCGGTGAGTGCCTTCCACTGTCCACGCGAAACAGTTCTATACCAGGCAGGAGAGGTTGAATCGTTCATGCGGGCATGAGAGATTGTGGACCGATCAGCTTTTCGTGTTCACGGATGAGAGCATGTGCTTGCTCCACCGAAATCGGTTCGAACCGCACTTCATCGCGCGGTCTCAATTGGCCCACTCGATGAAGGTCTGCCGAGATTACGTTCGCGATTTTCGGATAGCCTCCGGTCGTCTGGTGTTCGACAAATAAGATAATCGGCTGGCCGCTCTGAGGCACCTGAACAGCCCCGAGTGAGACACCTTCCGTCAACAGGTCCTTCTCGATAGTACGCTTTAATGCCGGACCAATCAACCGTAACCCCATCCGATTCGAGTCTTCAGAAATAGTATAGGAAGACGAAAAGAACAGATTGTGAACATCTGCCGGGAACCACTCAGCCTGCGGTCCAAGCGTGGCTCTCAATATTCCATTCCGTTCCGATGAAGAGACAACCTCAGGTCGAACTTTTTTGAGAGGCACAGCAAGAAGGCCAAAGTTAGGAATCTTCAGCACGTCCCCCCTTTTCAGGGCACGGCCATTGTACCCACCGATGCCGGTCAAAAGATGCGTGGATCTGCTTCCAAGAACGGGCCGACATTCAATCCCCCCATGGATACAAAGATAGCACCGCGCGCTGCTCTTCGTGGCTCCGAATTCAAGCCGGTCGCCCGCCTTCACAACAACTGATGTCCAGAGAGGGATGACTGCGCCGTTCAACGTCGGCCCAAAATCTGAGCCGGTAACAGAGACAATAGCATTGGATTCAAACTCGAATTCCCCGCCCACTAAAGTCATTTCGAGTCCCGCAGTACTTTCCGGATTTCCCACAAGCAGGTTCCCAAGCCGGAGGGAAACCGCATCAGCAGCGCCGGAAGCCGAGACACCAAGATGCGCAAAGCCGGGCCTGCCAAGGTCTTGGATGGTTGTCAGAAAGCCGGGGCTATGTACTTTAATGACGGGCAAGTTTGATGTTAGCCAGTGCGTAAAGTTAGTACCAGCAGGGGGAGTGCGGGAGTAAAGAGTGGAGAAGGATGGCCTCACTCCTACTCCCCCGCTCTCACTCACCCCTGCAGGACGATAAGCGCTCTAAACGTTGGTCATGAGACTAAACTCTTCTTCTTCAATCGCCCTGAATCTGACAACATCCCCCATCTGCAACAGCGTCGGCGGATTTTCGCCCGGCCGGAAGAGCTTCAGCGGTGTCCTCCCGATAATCCTCCAACCGCCCGGAGAACTCACGGGATAAATGCCAGCCTGACTGCCGCCAATGGCGACACTGCCCGCCGGGACTTTTGTGCGAGGCGAGTGAAGCCGCGGCGTCGCGATTTTTTCCGACAGGCCACCCATGTACGGAAACCCCGGTGAGAAGCCGAGAAAGTAAACGAGATATTCTCCGGAGGCATGAATCGTTATGACCTGCTCCACGGTCAGGTCGTTGTGCGTAGCAACGTCGGGGAGGTCTTGACCGAAATCTCCGCCGTAGCAGACAGGGATTTCGATTTGACGCGGAGATGGGAAGGAAATCGATTCGCTTTTCTGGAGCGTTGCCCGGAGATATTCTTCAAGCACGGCAAAAGAGATTGTTCTCGGGTCGAATGACACAAGCACAGAACTATAAGCAGGATGAATGTTGCGAACGAACTCTTTGCGGTCGGAGAGCAGGAGCGTTGTGAGCCGGACGACGCGTTCATGATGATGGGGAGAAATCCCGTCTCCGAACGACACAAGGACGGAATGATCGCTGGCGATTTTGAATTCTGGTGTTTGCATGATACAGAGGCTGGGCAAGAGCATAACAAAATTTGCACGGGGAAGCAACGGGAGTGGAATAGCCGAAGTGGTATCGAAAATTGCGCTTGAAATCGATTCCTTGACAATCCCCGCACTTGTGGCTATATTGAGTTCCACACGGGTGTAGCTAAGAAGACGAAGCTGCGCCCTTTTTCTTTCCAGAGGCTATCCAACCGTAATGAGCGAAGAGCAGATCAAATTAATCGACCCGCAGGTGGAGACGCTGGACAGCGTCCCCGCCGTTCTCACCGTCCTGCCGCTGCGCGACGTGGTGGTCTTTCCGTACATGATCTATCCCGTGCTGGTTGGCCGCGAATCGTCCCTCCGCGCGGCAAACGAGGCGCTGGAGCGCGGAAAGTACATCCTTCTTGTCGCCCAACGCAACCCGGCAGTCGATGAGCCGACTCCCGACGACGTCTACCACGACGGCACCGTCGCCCGCATCATGCAGATGCTGAAGCTTCCCAACGGGCTGATGAAAATCCTTGTCGACGGCCTTGTGCAAGCGCGGGTCAAAAAGTTCGTCCCGAACCAACAGTTCCTCGAAGCAGAGATCATGCTCAATCGTGCGGAATTACCGGCCGGACGCGAGTTTGATGCGCTCGCGCGGCACTCGGCGACGCTCTTCAACGAATATGTCCGCCTTAGCCGCAACGTTCCGCCCGAGGTTCTCATGGCCTTCGAGGGGATCAAAGACCCTCAGCGGAAGCTCTTCTACATGGCGTCGAACATCGTCCAGAGCGTGGAGGTCAAGCAACGAATTCTCCAAATTCTGGGCCTGCGTGAGCAATTCTACGAGCTCTCCAAAATCCTCACCACCGAAATCGACATCCTGAAGATCGAGCGTGAGCTGGATACCAAGGTTCAGGACAACATCCAGAAATCCCAGCGAAAGTTTTTCATTCAAGAGCAGATACGGATACTCCAGGACGAACTCGGCGAGGACGAGGCTTCCCCAGAGCTGGCAAAATTGAAAGAAGAAATCGCCAAAGCCAAGATGCCCAAAGAGGTGCACGAGAAAGCGATGGAGGAGTTTAACAAACTCAAGAAAACGCCGTCCATGTCGCCGGAGTTTACCGTCAGCCGGAATTACCTCGACTGGCTCATCGACGTGCCGTGGCAGAAGCGCACGAAGGACGATCTGGATGTGAAGCATGTGAAGAAGATCTTAGACGAGGACCATTTCGGGTTGGAAAAACCGAAAGAGAGAATCCTGGAACATATCGCAGTACTCAATCTGGTGAAAGAGATGCGAGGACAGATTCTCTGTTTCGTTGGGCCGCCGGGAGTCGGCAAGACCTCGCTCGGCAAGTCGATCGCGCGGGCGCTGGGGCGGAAATTCGTGCGCATCTCGTTAGGCGGAATGCGGGACGAGGCGGAGATTCGCGGCCATCGGCGCACCTACATCGGGTCGATGCCGGGGAAGATCGTTCAATCGATGAAGCGTGCAGG
>CAYJSZ010000037.1:0-21094 GCA_964372545.1 uncultured Ignavibacteriaceae bacterium | reverse complement strand
TCCTTAAAGAAAATAGAGAAATTGAAAATCTGATTCACTTTTTCACGCAGGGTTCAGGTTCATATTTCGGTTCTACTTGCGAGTGCGTTGACAACTCCAACCTGTGCCCGCACGCGCTCTGTTATCTTGTCAAGTCGCTCTGCGAACGGAGCAAGGGATTCTTTTGCTTTCAAGTTTTCACCTTGCCCGGTGGCAGTGGTTGTTACAGGCGAAAGAATCGGCTCAAGCCGTTGGGAATATTGAGAGAGCATCTTGTCGAGGGCGTCAATCGCTTCTTCCAATTGTCCGAATGAACGGTTAATCTGTGGTTCTCTTGCTGCCATTGTATCCATCGCACTTCTCCTTTTGAAAGTTATTAGTGGTGGTTTCGCACTGCGTTGATTTTGCTGCACGATGTCCGATGATATTTTCGTGATACCCTGCGTTGTCTTTTCCCATGATATTTTCGTGGTACCGTGCGTTGTCTTTTCCCAATAGAACGGTTTGATAACCAGTTGCCAGAGGGCTTTGTAAGCCGCAATGGAGTGGAGCGTCCAATAGAAGGGGTTGAGCAGCGCAACGATTGAGAGCTCATAGTGCCGACGCTTGAACACCGCCAGCATGCTCATGTAGATGATAAGCAAATTGCCTAGCAGCATGTTGAACAACGATATATACAGCACGACTGGCGGAAAATAGACGTCCACCCATTTCATCCTCATAAGCAACCACAAGATGAACAGGCCCCAGAGCAATGGATTGACCAAGAAGGTAATCGGAGTCGCACCGACAAAAAAGTGGAATCCCAGAAAGGCTTTCCAGCCAATGGTCTTGTACAGCCGAATGGGATGCCTGCTGTGAACGAGCCAGGTCTGCATATAGCCTTTAATCCACCGCGAGCGCTGGCGTATCCAGTTCCCCACCGCCGAGGTCGCCTCTTCAAACGTCGTGGAATCAAAAATTACGACACGATAGCCTCGGGCGCTGGCGCGGATTCCAAGGTCGGCATCTTCGGTAACATTGAAGGGGTCCCATCCACCGAGCTCGCGCAAACGGTCCACCCGGAAATGATTGCTCGTCCCTCCCAAGGGAATCGGGATACCGAACCGCTCCATCCCTCTCAAAAGGTAGTCGAACCAATAGGAGTACTCAAGCGTGAACAGCTTCGTCAGGATGTTTTCTCCGGCGTTGAAATAGTTGAGCGCCGCTTGAACGCAAACGACGTCCTCGGGCAACTTGATGAACCGAACAGCGGCTTTCTTCAGCTGATCCGGGTCGGGCAGGTCTTCCGCATCGAATATCGTGAGGTACTTTCCCTTCGCCAGGAAGAGGCCGTAGTTACAGGCCTTTGGTTTCGTTCGCGGCCCGAAATCTGGAACAACCACGACATCAAAGAGCGTTGTGTAGGCAAGACGCTTGATGGCCTCGAGCGTTTCCCGATCATCCTGTTCAAGTAGAAGTTTGATATCCAGCTTGTGTCTCGGATAGTCAAGACGCAGTAATCCGGCATTCAGCTTAGAAATGATATTCGCTTCCTTGTAGAGAGGAATCAGAATAGTATAGACGGGCAGGTCTTCATCCTTGAGATCGCGAACTTCCTTCCTGGAAACATGCCGCACGCTCTCAGAGCGCGTGCCAGCCATCGTCAGCACAAACTTGAACGTGATCGATAACAGATAGAAGACACTTATGAGAGCAGAGAGACCCATGAGAACTTCAACCGGAGCCAGGGTGAGTGCAAAGAGAAAGATGCCAGCACCGATGATGAGCGCGTAAATCTGTTGAGGAGTGGCGGTGGTGGCTGCGGAAGAATCTGGATCGCTCCAGAACAAACTGTAGGTCGACCGGTGCACAAGCGACTTCCCGAAGAGTTGATGATATTGCCAATTGATATCGACGTCGAGAGCAAAGCGCGGCACGATCCGGCAGCCGGTAAGTTGCTCAATCTCGTTTCGAAGAACCTCGTCGCTCGGATCGACCATCGCCACGACCAGTTCACCATCATTTTTTTCGACGGGGAGTACTTGATTCCTCATGATGTAGGTCTGCTTCAGCATGTTCGCCACCGTGCGGTCAACCTCTCGTCCAATGAGATTGACTTCAGGAAACCCAAGCTTCTCCACGATAAACTCCCGATATGCGGCCCGGCTAACGAATCCTTCGACAAGAATCACATGGGCGGGATGTTCCACACGCAGAGAAGAATGCTTTTCAAGAACCAGAAGCTGATCCGTCGTTAACAGCCCTTCGTCAACGAGGGAAGAAACAATCAATGAGCTGACGATCGAGCTGTTGGTCTGATTCCGTGTATTCGTCAACATAAAGAAGGAAATTGAACTGTTCCCGGGTAACTACTCAGTTATTTCACCACGCCTGCCCGCCGCTGCGCTTTGGCAGGCGGGGATGACACACCGATTGACACCGATAACGGATTATAGTATGCGCCTTATTTTTTCTAATTGTCTTCATCTGTGTTCACCCCATGAGATAGCCAAATGAAAACGCGAGGTCATGACGTTTGAACAATTATCTCACGGGGTGAATCCGTGTGTCATCGGTGGTCAAAAAACTGCTTCGTTCTTTCACAACGCTGAGTAGTTACGCTGAAATAAAACCATCCACGATGTCAAGCACCAGTGGAGAACAACTTCTATGGCGGGGAAAATGGGAGCTGCGCCCGTGGACAGGATCAGCTTACTGTGGGGCACGAGTCTCAGCACTCTTGTACCTCTGCTTACGAGCGTAAAGGGTTAAAAGGATAACAGCCACCGTAAACGCTATCCAGAGGATCGCAAAGATGATATATCTGTAGCGTGCGAGGAAGTCAAGGAAGGTTTCTTCCCCTTTGTACTCCACTGCAAAAGTCTTTTTTTCTGTATTGAAGAAGTACATATTCCCTCCAGCACCATAGAGGCCTATGTTCCCTTCCATCAACCGTGGATTCATCCCGAGGGCCTCGGAGAACTCATGGAGCAGCAACTCGCCCCCTTCCCCATGGGGAATTGCAAGAAGCATGGTCCTTTGCGTTGGCAGTCTATGTACCTGAAGGATCCCCAATGGAAATTTGGGATCCAGACTAAACATCGGGGTCTGGTTTTGAAGATTCATGATCCGGAACGACCTGGTCGGATCGAGCGGGAGCTTTGCTTTCAGCTTATCGACGAACGGGTCTCCACGGGTTAACACGGCGATGACGTTCGAGCTGTCCAGCGACCTGTCGGAAACCGTTGTAGAGAAGAAGACAGGGGGGTAGAGATACTTTGCATTGATATCCCTGTCAAGAACGCTCAGTAAGGTCGCGGCTGCCTCTAACAGGCTTGTTGACAATGACGGACTGATCACCATGATTGTATTTTTCGCGAAGAGCGCCGGCACGCTTTCAAACACGGCTGTCTCGGGTGGATTCGAAGCTCCAATCTTCAGGTATGATACGTCGAAAATATCGCCCACGAATGTGGCTGATTTACAGGAATCCGATGGATGGTACACAAACTCGACGTCGATCCTATTTTCTTCACGGAGGGCATAATCGGGAAAACTGACCACCTTCTCCTTGAACACACCTCCCTGTCCGAAAATCCAGCTTTCCAGCAATATCTCATTCAGATAAACATTCAGGTATACATCGTCTCTCTGTCGGAATGCGGTGGTACTTCCGATGAGGTGCAACGAGATGTTTCTCGGGGATTCGCCCAACGCCTGCCGCAAAACCTGATATGAAGCTCGAACTGAACCGAGACCCCTTAGTGTCAGATTGCTGAAACCAAGATTGCGAAAGGTGATGACGTAGGGAGGTTCGGGATACCGGGTTGAGAGAGGTTGATGAACTGTCCGGACAATCGCTACACGACCAAGCATGGCGGATCTCATGTCATCGAGAATAAACCCCGACGCTGCTTTCACGACACCTTCTTCCGTCGCTCCGCTTAAAAGGAGAATATCGAAGTCCCTGGTCGATTGAACCACGATCTTCCCGTCTTTACCAAGTCCTTGTTTGTCGGTCCCGGTTGATGCAGTAAGGACGCCACTAAGCGGCTTTGGAAGAGAACGCAGACTGGATGAGTCCGCGATTACGATATAGTTTCTCCTCGTCCTCCGCTTTTCCCACTCTACAGGTTCGTACAGTCTTACATCTCGTGGTGTAAAAAGAAATCTCTTTTTGAGTTCCGCCATAACCCACAAAGCACTCTGTTTCGTGGCTAACGGCGCTTTGGGTGGTATGACTATTTCTATATCTCCGTCCGTGTCAGATAAAAAACTCGCGATTGAAATACCCTGCTGCTCGCGGGCTAACACGAGGTGGAGATAGGAATCGGTTGACGCAACAATGTAGAGCGCCCCGGTCTCAATATCCTTGCAGGCGTCTCCCGTAATAATGAGGAAACCTTCAATAACAACTTTAAGATACCGCGGGACGTCAACTTTTCCCCCAAGGGTTTGAGGCAAGAAGCCCAGATTGCCAAACGGTATGCGCATCGTGACTTCATTGCTGCCAATCTGCCTTAGCGTATACGCTCGTGCAGGCAAATCGTTTACGACTATCTTAACAACAGAGCTGGGGGCTAGTGCCTCGGAGAATCGAAGCTTTAGCTCAAGGTAGGAACTGTCTCTTAGTACTCGTCCACGTGGCAAGCGAAAAAGAAAGGCTTGGTAAGGTCTCTGTCCTGCAATCACTACATCAGATTTGAAGCCGAGTTCACGAAAGGAGATATCTTTCTTCTGATAATAGAATTGCGCGCCTAATTCTTGAGCACTAAACAATATTACGAGACACCCTAAGACATGAAATTTCAAAACGTTCCTCATTGGCTGTTTTTCATATATTATGAAGATAACAGTTCGTGCCAAAAAAACCAACCGATTCCTTAATGCCCAAAATAGTGGTACGCACCACTCTTGATTGCCTCAACAGCGGTTTCGACAGAAGGTTGATCGGAAAGAACGATGACCGGAAGATACGGCATCGTCTCTTTGAGTTTTTTTAGGATCTCGAGGTTTCCGACACCGTTTACTTGCGTCGCTTCATTGAAAAACATGATATGTACATTCTCATGCTGAAGGATTTCCCAAGCCTCCTTCATCGCCAGCAAGAAATACGGCGTAGAATCCGTCGAGCAACGATTTGAATTGCGCAAGAAAAGGCTTGTCGTGGTCGAGTGCGAGTATTGTACGGGGAAGATTCATTCTTTCAATTCAATACTTATGTGAAACCCGGTATCTATTTTCGATACAGAGGAAGTAGTCATGTCACTCCTCTTGTCGACAAGTAAAATAATCATCTGAAGAGAGACATGTGTTGAGGGAGACCGACGGGAATGATCGTATTAGGTTCTCTGTTCGTGAATTCCCAAAAACTGCACTGAGAAACTCACCCTAGCCTTTGGAGTTGGACCAATCGAGTGCAAGGCTATCTTCAGGAATTCAGATTCCATGTCGATAGTTGCGGGAGGCATTACAAAAGTATGATAATTCAGGAGAAGAAGCAAGCAGTTGGGCTCACGGGATTGGTCAAGAGTCCATCGTGAAGTGTAGATCAGACGAGAATCGGCAGGAAGGGCTTATAGTACACTTTGTGGGTGCGCCGCCTTGAATACGGAACAGCAGATATCATTTTAGAACTTCCACAACTCGATTCTCAAACGCCGAGCTCTGGAAACGTACCTGTTGACATTCTGCGAGTGTGTGTGAGAACTCCCTCACATTCTGCTTCCTCACTCCATGTAGATTCTTCAATTGCATCGGTCTGTCCTTATTTTTTCTTTCCGTCCACGCGAAAACGATAAATACACTCTCTTGGTTGCCGCTTCGTAGCTCTGGCTCGCTATTTGTGCCAAAGGGAAAAACACCACTTCCAGTACTTAACAGGGCGAACCACTATGACCACGAACCTTGCTTCAACTTCTTTTTTTGAAGACATTGTCCTGCCGACGATGATTTTCGTGTTCGGGCTACTGTTTGTGAGACGACGAAAGAAGAAGATTCCGCGGGCCCATACAACAGGAAGTCAACCAAAAAAGCCATTGAATCTAGGGTTCAAGCTGTACGAAACCGCAAAAGATTTCTTTGTGCGTTATCCAGCGGTCTTGTCGGGCTACATCATCTACAGCTACCTTTTTATTTCAACCATGAAGTTTTTTCTTGATGAAAAGAACGGACCCCTCGGTGCGTTCGACATTTTTCAGCGATTCGACTCGTTACTCTGGATGTGGCTGCTTGCTGTGGCGCTCGTGAAGATTATCGAGATCCGCACGAAACTTCATAACCGCGAAAAAGACCAAATGGTGCAACGACAAGAATTAGAAGTGCGACAAATGCAGCTCACCACGCTGGTCGAAACGGTTCGTGGCCTCCAGCATGAAGTGAACAATCCGCTCACGATCATCATGTTGAGTGCAGGAAAACTGGAACGCCAGCTTGCGGTTGACGACGAATCCCTGGAGACCGTTCGGACGATCCTGAACGCAACGAGCCGTATCACGAAGACGCTCGATGCATTCATCCGGGCAAAACGATACACAACCGACAACTCACCGGTAGGACAGATTGCCAAACCGCCGGAACTCGTAGCGCAGGAATAGAATCCCTTCAAACAGCGGACATGAAAACAGATCAAGAGTGGATGAAACAAGCCCTACGAGAAGCGGAGAAGGCGTTTGAAGAGAATGAAGTGCCGGTGGGCGCCGTGGTGGTGCATGAAGAGAAAATCATCGGGCGGGGATACAATCAAATTGAAAAATTGCAGGACCCTACCGCGCACGCGGAGATGATCGCCCTGACTGCTGCGGCAAATCACTTAGGCTCGCGGCGGCTCGAAGGCTGCGTGCTCTACGTGACGCTTGAGCCATGCCCGATGTGCGCAGGAGCGATTGTTCTCTCACGGATCCCCACCCTCGTGTTCGGCGCGTACGACCCCAAAGCGGGCGCGTGCGGAACGCTCTACAATATCGTCGAAGACGCTCGCCTCAACCATCGCGTGCACGTCATTCCCGGCGTGTGCGATGGGGAAAGTGAACAACTCCTGCAAGAATTCTTCGGTAGGATACGAACGGCTTCCCCAAGGAAAGACCCCTCTTAAGCCTCCCCGCTTACGCCGTCGCTTGCAGCTTCTCTGCCCGGTCTGCAATGCGAAGCTGCTCGATGAACTCGTCGATATCGCCGTCGATAATTTTGGTGAGATTGTACAACGTCAGATCAATACGGTGGTCGGTGACGCGGTTTTGCGGAAAGTTATAGGTGCGGATCTTATCGCTGCGGTCGCCACTTTTAACCATCGCCCGACGCGCTGCGGCTACGGAAGCATTCTGCTCTTGCATCTTCATTTCGTACAACTTCGCACGCAACATTTTCATCGCTCTCTCGCGGTTTTGAAACTGTGAGCGCTCCTGCTGGCACGCAACAACAATACCGGTCGGTTTGTGTGTGATGCGCACTGCAGTCTCAACTTTGTTCACGTTCTGTCCGCCTTTACCGCCCGACCGGAAAGTATCGAACTGAAGGTCCGCCGGGTTAATCTCAACCTCCACATCCTCGACTTCCGGCAACACCACCACCGACGCAGCGGAGGTGTGCACTCGCCCTTGCGCTTCCGTTTCCGGGACTCGCTGCACGCGATGCACGCCACTCTCAAACTTCATCATCCCGTACGCCCACTCGCCCGCGACAGAAAAAATAATCTCCTTAAACCCTCCCTTTCCCGTCTCGTTCCAATCCATCAACTCCACCTTCCAGCCTTTTCGCTCGGCATAGCGAGTGTACATGCGATACAGGTCGGCCGCAAAGAGGGCCGCCTCTTCCCCGCCCGTTCCCGCCCGAATTTCCATAATGAAATTCTTGGTGTCGTTCGGGTCTTGCGGAACGAGCAACACCTTCAGCTTTTCTTCAAGCTCTGCAACCGGCTCTTTCAGCTTATCATACTCTTCCTGTGCAAGTGCCTTCATCTCGGGGTCGCTGACGGAATCAAGGAGCTCTTTGCTCCCTTCAAAATCCTTTAAAGCCTTCTTGTAAGAGGAAAAGCTTTTTACGATCGGTTCGAGCGTACGGAGCTCCTTGCCCAACTCCCGGAAGCGTTGCTGGTCGGTAATCACTGCGGGGTCGCTCAAAAGGCGCTGGATCTCCTCGAATCGTTCCGCTATTTTTTCAAGCTTTTCGAGCATTGGTAATCGCCTTAGTTCATCGTCCTCACTGTTTCTGCCGGCGATGAAGCAGTCGATCCGGCAGGCTTCAACGCATACCTGCTCGCATCCTCCACGCCCAAGGCGCACTTCAAAGCGACGAGCGCCACTTCGATTTGGGAATGATCCGGTTCTCTTGTTGTCAGTTTCTGGAGCCACAATCCGGGAGCGATGATCACCTTGCCCCATGCCGTGGTGCTGTGCTTGGCAGAGAACTTGATGAACTCGTATGCAATGCCCCCGACGACCGGAATGAAAGGCAAGTGAGTCACGAGACGCAGAAACAGCGTCATTTCGCCAAACCACGCAATCAAGAATAGATCGAGCACGCTGAAGGAAAGAATTGCGACAAACATGACGATGAGTAGAAAGCTTGTCCCACAGCGGGGATGAAAGCGGCTATGCTGTTGAACGACCGGCGGCACAAGCTGATCGTTGAGCTCAAACGCAAAGACTGATTTGTGTTCGGCGCCGTGGTACTCGAACAGCCGCTTGATGTCCTTCATGAATGAAATCGCACCGAGATAACCGAGCAACATCGTTATCCGAATCAGCCCTGCTACGAGGTTGAATTCGAACGCTTGCTGCTCAAGGTGAAACAGGTGCGTCGTCAAGTAGAGCGGCGCGACGAAGAAAATCCCCACCCCGATGGCTAACGCCAGCACGAGTGTTGCGACTAATGTGACGGTTGTCTGCTCCTTCGGTTTGCCGTCTCTGCCGTTCGTGGACGGGTCGGACGCCTCAACGTCGAGCATGGCGATTTCAGCCGACCAGTTCAGCGTCTTGATCCCCAGATACATCATGTCGATAAGGCCGATTGCCCCGCGCACGATTGGTACTTTCCGGAGGTTCCACCGTTCCACCATCGAACGGAATGTCAGCTTTTGCACGACGATGTCACCGTTTGCCCGACGAACGGCCGTCGCCACTGAGCCCGGCGCGCGCATCATCACTCCCTCGATCACCGCCTGCCCGCCGATTTGCATCGGCTGGTTGGGGTCGTAGTCCGGGTTCGTCGGTACCCAGCTTGATTTCTGTTCCACAGCACTCATTCGCTCTCCCTTGTCTTATGGCTGCATTCTGTCATCTGCTCTCTGTAATCTGTATTCCGATCTCAATATACCAAACAATCCCGCGAGGCGCAACGAATCATCGTCCGCCAAAAAAACAACGCAGGAAGCTACTTCACGAGAAGCGACTTGGTCGAGGAAAGCTCTTGAAACGTAATCACCTTGAAGACGAAGACGAGGAGAACAAAAAGAATACTCAACGCCAATTTCACCGAGAGGCTGAGCGCGCTCATCGGTTCGAAGTGGATGAACAAGGCTCCTCCGTATGTCAGCACCACGATGACGGCCAATTTCAGAATCTTGTTCCACTCATAGTGCACATAGTAAAACCGTTGAGAGACGAGATACATTGCCACGGCCATCACGACATATGCCGCCAGTGTCGCATACGCCGCACCCATAATTCCGTAATACGGAATCAACGCAAAGTTGACCGCGACGTTGACGAGCGCACCGGCTCCGGTGACGACGGGGAGATATCCAGTTTTCTTTTCCATGTTCATGCCCACGATGAAGTTCACGTACGCGCCGGTGAAGACATATGCGAGGAGTATCCACGGCACAATCTCGACACCCTCCCAATATGCCGGGTTGAAAAAATATGCGGAGCCGATTTTGATTCGAACAATGTCCTCGATGAAGAGCGAGACTGTCACAAAGAGAAACAACAGCACGGCAGTAAAGTAGGTATAGACGCGGGCAAAAAGCTCTTTTGCCCCCTCTTCTCGTGCATGCGTTAAGAAAAACGGCCGCCACGCATAATCGAACATGCTGACGACCAGCATCATCAGCACACCGAGACGATAATTGGCCTGGTAGATACCGACGGTTGCATCATCGGTCAGCGCTTTGAGGATGGGCCGGTCGATGACTTGCATAGCAACTCCGGCGAGTCCGGCGGGAATGTACGGTAAACCAAACCTGAGCAGCTCGCGATAGAGCTTCGATGAGAAGCGGGGAAGAAGCTGGTTGCCGGTGAGTCTCAGTAAGAACAAAAGCGTCAGGAGAGAAGCAACGAGGTTCGCGAGCAGGACGCCGTCGGCTTTCATGCGGAAGCCGACGATCAACACGATATTGAAAATCAGATTCAGGACTATGTGAACAACGCGGAGCGTGGCAAACGACTTGGCTTTCTGCTCCATCCGCAGCGACGCGTAGGGCACGATCATAAGCGTGTCAAAACAGATGATCCAGGCGGAGTACTTGATGAGATCCGCTTGCGCTGCGTCGATGCCGATCAAACCGGCAATTGCCGGGGAAAAGAGGTGAATCAGTCCGGACAAGAATACGGATGTTACCAGAATGGAGAAAAAAGGAGTGCTATAGTGTTCTCTTTTTTCGCCAAGCTCCGGCGATGAGACGAAGCGCATGTACGCGTTGTCCATCCCATAACCGTAGACCACATTGGCAAATGCGATGTAGGCATAGATATTCGCGACGACGCCATACTCGGAAGGCAGGAGATAGTTTGTATAGAACGGGACGAGGAGGAAGTTGAGGAACCGACCGAGAATGGAACTTAAACCGTAGATTGCAGCGTCTTTGCCGAGCCGGAGGATTTTCTCGATCATAAAAAATTTCGACGTGACGGAAGGAAGGGAGGCAAAAGACTCTCCTGTTTACGAGCGATCCACATCCGGCAACAGAATGGGAATATCATCTCTTACAGGATATACTGTGTTGCATTGTTCACAGCGCAGGGTGCTCTTCTCGGCAGAATACTCCAGATCGCCCTTGCACTTCGGGCAGACGAGTATGTCGAGCAGTTCCTTCTTAAGCATGGGCTTTTTTGCTCGCTAAGGTGCTTTTTTAGGTCCCGACAACAAAACGTCGTCCCGCAAAGCGGGATCAAAATCGCTACCACTCGTTAGAGATCACTCCTGCCTGCCGAAGTGTTCGGCACGCAGGCAGGCGTGGGCGATTTTGCCTGCCCGCCTCAGGAGAACTACTGAGGCAGGCTCGCCTAAGTCTTTCGGACGTCGGCGAGCAGGCGGGGAACTTTGAATTCTTCCTCGAGCGTCTGGAGAAATATTTGCGGTGCCCGTGTCGGTCTGCCTGTCTCCGCGTTCATAAAGCTGTGGATCGTGTACCCCTCAACCAGTGATTCCTCTTCCCCTTCGCGCCAAACCTTGTACTCGATCCGTACACGCGCAACGGGCATTTCATTCACCGTCGTCTCCACGATCAACAGATCATCGTACTTTGCCGGTCTCCGGTACTTTGCCAGTGCCTCGATCACCGGGAGAAAAATGCCGAGCTTTTCGATTTCAGGGTACGGCAAACCAATCGTTCGCAATAAGTCCGACCGTCCCTGCTCGAAATACTCAAAGAACTTCCCGTAGTACACAAACTTCATCTGGTCTGTGTCCGCGTACCGCACTCGTATTTGCGTCAACTGCTTGATCATTTCATTATCCTTTCCCTTCCACCTCTCTCCTAACACCTTTCACCTATTCTTCACTCTTTCCACGCTCCCATCTTGCAGAACTTCTCCACGCGCTGCTCCACCAGCTTGCCCGGCTTGATCTTGTAGAGTTTCTGTAACTCTTCGACAAGCAATGCCTTCAACGTTTCGATGCTTCGCTGGGGATTCTTATGCGCCCCGCCCGTCGGCTCCGGAACAATGCGGTCAATGATACCAAGCGATAGCATGTCTTCGGCAGTGAGCTTCAGCGCTTCCGCCGCCTGCTCTTTATAATCCCAACTGCGCCAGAGAATGCTCGAACAGGACTCCGGCGCTATCACGGAGTACCACGCATTCTCAAACATCAAGATGCGATCTCCCACACCGATCCCGAGCGCTCCGCCCGATGCACCTTCACCGATAATCGCCACGATGATCGGGACGGGTAAATGCGACATCTCAAACAAATTCCGCGCAATCGCTTCGGCCTGTCCTCGCTCTTCTGCCTCGATGCCCGGATAGGCGCCGGGAGTATCGAGCAGCGTAATAACCGGCTTCCGGAATTTCGCTGCGAGCTTCATCAACCGTAGCGCTTTCCGATAGCCTTCGGGGTTCGGCATGCCGAAGTTGCGGTACAGATTTGATTTGGTATCACGCCCCTTCTGGTGGCCGATGATCATGACGGTTTCGCCGTTGAGCGTTCCAAACCCTCCGACAATCGCCTTGTCGTCGCCGTAAAAGCGGTCGCCGTGCAGCTCCGTAAAATCCTGCAGCATGCCTTCGATGTAATCGAGCGAATAGGGCCGGTCGGGATGGCGTGCGAGCTGTACTTTTTGCCACCGCGTGAGATTGGAGTAAATGTTCTTGCGGAGCTGGTCGACTTTTTTCTCGAGCGTCGTAATCTCGCCGGCAATGTCGAGATTGCCCGCATACTTGCGCATTTCCTCAATCTTGTGCTCGAGCTCGAGAATCGGCTTTTCAAATTCCAGTACCAACTTTGCCATCACGAAGCTCCTTTCATCTTCCGGCGTGCGGTCTTCTGTCGCTGCGTCGGATTCGCAGACCGCCTCGGTACAACTGTGTCGATCATTCGCCCGCGGCCGTCCGTCTTCGTACTAAAGAGCGTCTTCAATAACAGTTCGACATCCAGGAGAAGAGACTGATTCCGTGCGTAGTACAAATTGTATTGATCGATTTCGTCCTGTGTGAGCGAACGTCCCGCCTGGAGCTGCACCAGGCCGGTCAACCCCGGCTTACCAAGGTAAATAGACTGCCCGGTGTGGCCGTCGGATTGTCTGAGCGATGAGTATTCAGCCGGCGGACCGACGAGACTGAACTTTCCCGACACGACCAACGGGAGCGAGAGAATGATGCGCGAGCGCGATGGTGAACCGACTGCGTGTTGTAAATATACAAAAGGATAGGCTGAAAGCAAGAGAAACATCGACAGCGCTGCATCGAACAGCCGCTTGAATGCACGATTCAGCGGTTTTTCTATGTTGTAGGAGATCGGAACGAGCGGAAGGTCGTCCAACGAATCGACACTTGCCTTCCCGATGATAACTTCAAGCGTACTGGGCACGATGTGGAAGTTGACTGCGTGCCCTCCGGCACGACTGATGACGGAAAGAATCTCGGAGTATGAAAGTGTTTGGGTCGAGAAAATAACATCGCTGATACGAATCTCTTCGATGACCTTTCCGATGTTGTCGCTGCTTCCAAGAATCGGCAGACCCGCAAGCGGCTCGCCAACGCGTTTGCGCGTCGTATCGATGAAGCCGAGCACTTCATAGCCATCGGCAACGCGGCTGCGAATGCGACGGAGAATCTCCCGCGCCGCTTTGTCCGTGCCGACGATCAGCGTTCTTCGGCCGAACAAACTCTGCCGGCCGGCCGTGGAGGGCTTCCCCAGCATGCGGACCAGGAGACGCCAGCCCGGCAACAAGAGAAAACTCATCGCCGTGGAAAGAATAATCACGGCGCGGCTGAACGCGTACGACTTGAAAAACGCGACCGTGGCAGAAATGATGAGAGCGCTCACCAACACGGCGCTCATCGTACGGGAAATCGACAGTCGGCGGTGCGTGTACACTCCCGCGGCATACAGACTGCCGACGACGATGACCGCTGGAACCGTGTAGACTACCGGGTAGGAATGTGCGGGAAAAGAAAAGACATCTCCACGCCAGATCCATTCCGCGATCATCAGGGCACAATCGACCAGGAGGAAATCCACGACCGCCACGCTGATGGGCCGGAGGAACTCACCGACCCGCGCAAACCCGGAAGAGATCAGAATTCCGTACCGAAGAAGAAGCGTCAGGAAGAACGAACGGCTCAAGTGTTTCCGGACGAACAGGTCCATCGCCTCGTAGAACATCTTGATCTCATCGATACTGCTCCGCTTGGTGCTTTCGCCCTTGTAGTGAATAATTTGCGTCGCCGGCACATAATAGATTTTCCAGCCCGCACGTTGGATGCGATAGCACCAATCGAGATCCTCGCCATACATAAAAAAGTCCTCGTCGAGTCCACCCACCTGCTCGTACACCGATCGCCGCAACACCATGAAGGAGCCGCTGACGGCATCGACTTCGTACGTCCGGTTGGGGTCAAGATAGGTGAGATTGTAGCGGCCAAAGAACCGCGACTGGGGAAAAAGAGTGCTCAGGCCGAAGATCTTGGTAAAGGCGACCCACGGCGTCGGGAAACTCCGGCGGCAGGCAAGCTGGAATGTGCCGTCGGGATTGAGGATTTTGCAGCCTGCCAGACCAACCTCCGGATGCTCTTCAAAGAAATTGATCATCACGCGCAGTGTATCCTCCTGCACCACCGTGTCGGGGTTGATGAGGAGGAGGTACTTGCCGCGCGAGCGTTTCAGCGCCCGATTGTTTGCTTTCGCAAAACCGAGATTCGAGTCGCTGGCAATGAGCTGCACGCCGGGATACCGCTTGCGCACCATTTCGACGCTCCCGTCATCCGAGGCATTGTCGACAACGATGATCTCGCCGCGAATCCCTCTCATCGCTTTCTGGAGCGACGTGAGTGCGTGGTCGAGGAATTCCCGCACGTTGTAGTTGACAACGATAACCGAGAGCTGATGGGCGTTATGTTGTGCTCGCCTAGCGGCCATCGAACAAGCTTCGCAGTTTCAATTTCCAGACCATCAGTGCGGCTTCGTACATGATATGTTTGGACATCTTCGAGCTCCCTGCGCGACGGTCGACAAAGATGATCGGGATTTCATGCAGGCGGAAGCCTTTCCGCCATGCCTTGAATTTGATTTCGATCTGGAACGCATACCCGTTCGAGCGGATCGAATCAAGGTCAATGTTTTCCAATACTGTTCGCCGATAACAGACAAACCCACTCGTCGTATCCATGACCGGCATGCCGGTTATGACGCGCGTGTAGAGGTTCGCCATGTAGCTCAGAATCAACCGTCGCATCGGCCAGTTCACCACATTGACGCCCGAGATGTACCGGGAGCCGATGACAACATCGTACTCACGCGCTTTGGCCAGAAGCTTCGGAAGCTCCTCAGGGTCATGGGAAAAATCCGCATCCATTTCGAACGCGAAGTCGTAGCCACGGTCCAACGCAAACTTGAATCCGGCGACGTACGCCGTACCCAAGCCGAGCTTCGCGGATCGCTCCAGAAGATGAACTCGCTTCGCGTATTGCTCTTTCGATTGCATCTCTCGCACCACGCGTGCCGTGCCGTCCGGAGATCCGTCGTCGACGATCAGCATATCTAACGATTCATCCTGGCCGAGAATGCCGGGAACGAGCGTGGGGATGTTCTCTGCTTCGTTGTATGTTGGGATAACAACCAGTGATCGGGACATGGAATGGCTTTCTCTCCGGAGGCTCGCTGTGCCTTCAGTGTGCAACGGCTTCTTTCACTGCCGCGGCGATGTAGGTTTGCTGTTCGTCGGTCAATTCCGGGTGCATCGGCAGAGAGAGCACTTCCTCGGCGGCCTTTTCGGCTATCGGGAACGAGCCCTTGCCGCCGCCCGAACCACGGAACGCCTCCTGCAAATGCAGCGGGGTCGGATAATAAATGTAGTGTGGGATGTTCTTCTGCGCTAAATGCTGCATCACCTTCTCTCGCTGCTGCACACGAATGGTGTATTGATGGTAAATGTGCTTCGCATCAGGAGCCTCGATCGGTCGTACGACATCAACTTCATCAAAGAGAGCGTTGTACACTCGAGCTGCTTTTCTACGAGCCTCATTCCACCGGTCAAGATACTTGAGCTTGACGAGGAGGACCGCCGCCTGAATGGAATCCAGCCGGCTGTTCAGGCCGAGCAGCTCATGGCGGTAGCGAACGCGTGAACCGTGGTTGGCGATCATCCGCAGTTTCTCCGCCATTGCGTCGTCCTTCGTCACCATCAACCCGCCATCGCCGAATGCGCCGAGGTTTTTGCTCGGGTAAAAGCTGATGCAGCCCACAGCGCCGATTCCTCCAACGCGCGTTCCTTTGTATGCCGCCCCGATCGCCTGCGCCGTATCCTCGACGACCGGCAGGCCGTGCTTGCCCGCGATCTCCATGATCGGATCCATCTCCGCAGCATGTCCGTAGAGATGCACGGGAATAATTGCTTTTGTCTTTTTCGTTAGGGCGCCTTCGATCTTCGTCGGGTCGAGGTTGTAGGTCATCGGGTCGATATCCGCATACACCGGCACTGCCCCCAACACGGCGATCGCTTCAGCCGTTGCAACGAAGGTGTGCGGCGTTGTCACCACTTCGTCACCCGGGCCAACACCCAGTGCCATCAGGGCCACTTGCAGTGCGTCTGTGCCCGATGCGCAGCCGATGGCATGCTTCACACCAAGGTATTGCGCTACCGCGACTTCAAAATCAGCGACGGCTTTGCCCAAAACGTACTGGCCGGAATCGAGCACATCCTGGATCGCCGCATCGATCTCCGGCTTGATTCTCTTGTACTGCGTCACCACGTCGACCATCTGAATCTTCATCACGTGTGTCCTTTTCCCATCAGCATGACGTAGACCGTGTTGAACAGGATTTTCAGGTCTAAGCGCCAGGAAATATTTTCGATGTAGAAGAGATCGTATTTGACTTTCGTGCGAACGTCGTCGATGGATTGGTCGTATTTGTGCTTGATCTGCGCCCAGCCGGTCATGCCCGGACGAACTTTGAGACGACGCTTGTAGAGTGGAAGCTCCTTCGAGAGTTTTTCGACGAAATACGGACGCTCGGGACGCGGGCCGACGAGACTCATATCTCCCTTGAGCACATTGATGAGCTGCGGGAATTCGTCGATGTGCATTCGTCGGATAATTTTTCCCACTCGCGTGACGCGTGGGTCGTTCTTCTCCGCCCACACCGGTCCGGTCTGTTTCTCCGCATCCGAGGACATCGAGCGGAATTTGAAAATATTGAAATGTCTTCCGTTCCTCCCGACGCGTTGTTGCCGGTAGAGCATGGGACCTTTGGATTCGAGCTTGATGAAGAGCGCGACCAACAGCCAGACCGGTAAACCCAGCACGAGCACCGTCAGTGACACGAGGATGTCAAGCGAACGCTTCAGCGCAGCTTCCCACGGCCTCATCAATTGCGGACTGACCTCGATGAGCGGCACGCCGTAGATGGAGCTCATCCGCGCCTGCCCGCTGACGATATCGTACAGGTCGGGAATGATTTTCATCCCGACATCTTCGCCATCGCAGTAGCGGATCACTTCGAGAAGTTTGCCGTGCTCGGTCGAATCAAGCCCGATCAGCACTTCGCGGATTTCATGGTCTTTCATGAGAGCCGGAAGTTTTTCGAGCGAGCCGAGAACGCGCAAGCCTTGGTACTCCGGTTTTTTCCCGCGCGTTGCTTTCGTTTTGCTCACGCTGACAAAGCCCACGAGCTTGTAGCCGAGTGCGGGATACTTCAGCACCATGTCGCACAGCTCATACGCTTCCTTCGACCACCCGACGATCAGCGTGTTCCGCGCGCCGATGCCGGATTCGAGCAACCTCCTCTGGATATACCGTACGCCCACTCGACCGACCGAAACGAAGAGAAACAGAATGAACCAATACGCTCCGATGAGAAGACGCGATGCCGTCTGCGCACCGGCGGAGCTATCGTCCATAAAAATGACGAAGAACAACACCAGAACGCCGAACGCCGAAGTGCGAAAGAGCGTTACCACCTCATCCAGTCGTGATTGTGCGTACCAGGAGCGGTATAATCCAAAGAATCCGAACCAGAGCAGCCAGTAGAGGTAAATGACCGCTAACGGAAGCCAGAGCTCCGGCTCGATCGGATATTCCACCCAGCCGCTGCGGATGCGCAAGAGGTAGTACGCGTAATACGCAGCGTTGACCGTGAGGAAATCTACCAGGAAGAGCAATATGCGCTCGGTTCGTTTGGACATGGACAAATCTATTGCTGAAGAGGCATGGCGGGCATTACCTCGTTGCTGAGCTTTTCCTGCAATGCCGCGACACTCTTGATTCCTTCGCGCAACGTGATGCTCGCTTTCCATCCTAAGGATGCAAGTTTTCCGAGGTCAAGCAGTTTTTTGGGCGTTCCATCCGGCTTTGTGGAGTCAAACCGAATTTCACCCTGGAAGCCAATACATTCCCTTACCATGTATGCCAACTCCCTGATGGTCTGGTCTAGTCCCGTTCCGATGTTAACCAACTCTCCGAGGTCTTTGTACTGGAATCGTTCCATGAGGTACACGCTTGCATCAGCAAGGTCGTCTGCGTGCAGAAATTCCCGGTAAGGCTTTCCTGTGCCCCAGAGAACGACTTCGTCGGAAGAGATTCCGAGTTTTTTGAGTGCGGCAACAACGGCCCGAGCATCAGACTTCTCGACCGTCTGATCGAACCCAAATCCTAACTGGAACCGTTGGATATTCTTGATCAACAGATCTAACTTTTCCTCACGCAAAAGTCTGGCAAGATAGAACTTCCGGATCATTGCTGCCAGAACATGCGACGTTTCGAGATTGTAGTTATCGTTCGGCCCGTACAGGTTGGTCGGCATCGTTGAGATGTAGTTCGTGCCGTATTGCTCGTTGTAGTAGCGACAGAGTTTGATCGCCGCAATCTTGGCAACGGCGTACGGCTCGTTCGTCGGCTCGAGCGGTCCTGTGAGAAGGGAGTCTTCTCTCAGCGGCTGTGGCGCAAGACGCGGATAGATGCAGGAGGAGCCGAAGTTCATCAGCTTCTTCACGTCTGAGCGATGCGCAGCGTTGATGACGTTGAGTGCAATAGCAATATTCTCTCCGATGAAGTCGGCCTTGAACGTATTGTTGGCATGGATACCTCCGACTCTCGCCGCTGCGAGGAAGACATATTCCGGTCGTTCAGAGGCAAAGAATGCTTCGACGTCCGGCTGCTTTCGCAGATCCAGCTCCTGGTGGGTTCGTGTCACGAGATTCGCGTACCCGCGTTCGCGAAGCTTTCGGACAAGAGCCGAGCCGACCAGCCCCCGATGGCCTGCCACGTAGATTTTCGATTGTTTCTCCATCAACGTGCCTCGTTCCGAATATTTTGATGGAAGGAAAATCGGTGCGTCGTCCAATGCAAGTTCTGTAGCTTCAGTAACTCGACCCCTTCGTTTGGCGGTGTGAGGCCGAGTGTTAGCATATCATAGTCCACCATGATCCTGATCAGATCCCAGAACGAAAACCTCGGCTCCCACTGAAGCATCCGCTTCGCCTTGGAGATGTCCGCTCTGAGCAGATCGACTTCCGTCGGCCGGAAATAGTTCGGGTCGATCTCCACAACGCTTTCGCCGGGTCTCAGGAAACTCTTCCATTGATCGGCACAGCTTTTCACAATGCCCTTCTCGTCGTTCTTCTTGCCGCGCCACTCGATCTCCACGCCGGCGTAGTGAAACGCTCGCTCCAGAAATTCGCGCACGCTGTGGCTTTCGCCGGAGCCAACCACAAAGTCCTCAGGCTTGTCGATCTGCAGCATCTTCCACATCACCTCCACGTACTCGGGCGCAAAGCCCCAGTCCCGCTGCGCGTTGAGGTTCCCCAGGAACAGCCGCTTTTGATTGCCCGCCAGGATATTTGCGAGCGCACGTGTAATCTTGCGGGTCACAAACGTTTCGCCTCGCCGCGGACTTTCGTGATTGAAGAGAATCCCATTGCACGCAAAGAGATTGTAGGCCTCGCGGTAATTCACCGCCATCCAGTACGCATACAACTTGGCGATTGCATAGGGACTGCGGGGGAGAAAGGGCGTTGTTTCATTCTGTGGAGCGGGTGCGACTCCGAACATTTCGGAGGAGGAAGCCTGGTAGAATCTCGCCTGTACGCCGCTCCGTCGTATCGCTTCCAGGATTCTCGTTGCACCCAACCCCGTTACATCGCCGGTGAACTCCGGCAGATCGAACGAAACCCGCACATGGCTCTGTGCGCCGAGATGGTAAATCTCTTCCGGCCGCACATTATAAACGATGTCCGTGATGAGGCCGGGGTCGGTCAGGTCGCCGTAGTGGAGAAACAGCCGCGCGCCCTGATCGTGCGGGTCGACATAAATGTGGTCGATCCGATGCGTGTTGAAGGTGCTCGCACGCCGGATGATGCCGTGAACTTCATAGCCTTTCGAAAGGAGCAGCTCGGCCAGGTATGATCCATCCTGACCCGTGATGCCGGTGATCAATGCTTTTTTCAACGTGTCCTCGTGCTAATGTTGTGATGAACTTCGAGGGAGTCGCTCTGCGGGTCGTACGACAACTTCCAGTGATATTTCCGGAACAGATAGAGCACCCCTTTGAGATGGAGCCAAGAGAGCTTCGAGAAGATTTTTTTCTTCGTGATCCGTTGTTCAAAATGGATGACGCGCGTGTCGGAGTAGTAGTAGACTTTCCAGCCGCCTTCGTACATCCGCAGACAATAGTCGATATCTTCGGGGCCGTAGAAAATTTTTTCATCCAACAAGCCTACCTGCTCCATTGCTTTCCGTCGAATAAGTTGGCAAGCGCCGATGACATAATCAACCGGGCGCGTGTCGTTACGATCCCACTCCGCTATTTCATGGTTGCGTAACGTCTTGCTGTTGCGCGCGATTGGAAGGAAATCCAGACGACGCAACAAGAATGCGAGCGGCGTTGGGAAGCGACGGCTGCTGGGTTGGACAGTTCCATCCGGGAAGATGAGTTTGCATCCGCACAGCCCGGCATCGGGCGTTCCATCCATGAAGCGCACGAGTTTCTCCAGCGAATTCTCGAGCAGCAGCATATCGGCGTCCAGCGTAACGAGGTAGCGGCCTGAGGCAACACGAAAGGCCTGATTCCGCGCCGAGGCGACTCCACGGTTTTCCCCGTTCTCGATCAATCGCACATCTCGAAACCGACTTCGGATCATCTCGACTGTCCCGTCCTGCGAATGATTGTCGACAACGATCACTTCGTACTCGATGCCGCGCGTATGCCGGTTAATCGAGTCGAGGAGATCTTCGAGCATCTTGCGCATATTCCAGGTGAT
>CAYJSZ010000036.1:0-21219 GCA_964372545.1 uncultured Ignavibacteriaceae bacterium | reverse complement strand
ACCATAAAGGGCAAGTGCTATGAATGGATCAAAGAATCGGTAACCGTTCCCTCTCGATGAGATTCCGACAATGAAGGTTGCCTTGGCTAGCGATCATGCAGGCTTTGAGTACAAGGAGCGCATCAAATCGCTGCTTGAAGAGATGAAGATCTCGTACAAAGACTTTGGCACAAATTCCAAGGACTCCACCGATTACCCTGACTGGGCTCATCAAGCTGCGGACGCCGTTTCCAGTGGACAGAGCGATTGGGGAATTTTTGTCTGCGGTACCGGAATAGGAATGTCGATCGTCGCCAACAAGCATAAAGGCGTGCGAGCCGCTGCATGCGAATCCGTTACCGCCGCGCGTTTAGCCCGCCAGCATAACAACGCCAATGTGCTCACCATCGGCGAACGGATTACGGGATGGGAGTCCGCTGCAGACATCATTCGCACGTTCCTCACAATGCCATTCGAAGGCGGTCGACACGAGCGGCGGGTTCAGAAGATTCATTCGTTAACCGGATTGTAACGATGAGGCCAAACGAAGCCGAACAGAAATATCGAGAGGTGCTGCAGCGTTTAAGCGTCGAACAACGATTGCGAATTATGTTCGAGCTGCACGAGATGGGACGTACGTTGGTACGTGCAGGCATTCAATCACTCCATCCAACCTGGGACGAGCAAACGATAGAGGCGGCCGTGAAAGAACGAATGTATGCGGACACAAGAAGAGATTCTGCTGTTCACGCTCGATCAACTTGACGCTCTTCGAATCTTCTACTATGTCACCGGTTCGATCGCGGTTAGCGTGTACGGCAAGCCTCGATTTACTCACGATGTCGACATAGTTGTTTCGCTCCATCCTGCTCAGATTCCTTCACTCGTTCAACAACTCCAGAACGACTTCTATATTAGCGCGGAAGGTCTTCAGCACGCTCTCACACATCATTCGACGGCCAATCTGATCCACCATGCAAGCGGTCTGAAAATAGACCTCTGGATGCTCAACAAAGAGAACGAATACTCGCGCACCCAATGTGAACGACGACTGCAAAAAGATGCCTTCGGCCGGAAATTGTATTTCATATCACCGGAAGACCTTGTTCTTCAAAAATTACTATGGTTTACAGAGACACAAGCAGAACGCGACTGGAACGACATTGTGGGTATCTGGGAATTTCTCCACACATCTCTCGATATGCCTTACATCCGTTCCTGGAGTGATCGCCTCTCACTCACCCACCTTTTTCAAAAGTTGACAAAACCATCCTAGCGGAAATACCATGACTGCTCTACAACGCACGGACACAGAAATCTTCACCGCGATCCAAAGCGAAATCAACCGCCAGCACAGCAAGCTGGAGCTTATTGCTTCTGAAAATTTCGTGAGCCTGGCCGTGCTTGAAGCCCTGGGCACCGTTCTGACCAACAAATACGCAGAAGGCTATCCGGGCAAACGCTATTATGGAGGCTGCGAATATGTCGATGTGGCGGAAAACCTCGCCCGCGACCGCGCGAAGCAGCTCTTCGGCGCGGAATACGCCAACGTGCAGCCGCACTCCGGCTCACAAGCCAACATGGCGGTTTATTTTACGTTCTTGAAGCCCGGCGAGAAAGTGCTCGGAATGAATCTCTCGCACGGCGGACACCTCACGCACGGATCCCCCGTCAATTTCTCGGGTCAACTCTACAATTTTATCGCCTACGGAATATCGCCAGAGACCGGCATGATTGACTACAATCAGGTTGAATCGTTGGCCATTCAAGAGAAACCGCGCATGATAACCGTCGGAGCCAGCGCATACTCCCGCAATATCGACTACAAGGCGTTCCGAGAAATTGCGGACAAGGTCGGTGCGTTTCTGTTTGCAGACATTGCACACCCAGCCGGACTCATCGCGAGCAAGCTGTTGAACGACCCTCTCCCCCACTGTCATGTCGTAACTTCCACGACCCACAAAACGTTGCGCGGACCCCGTGGCGGTTTGATCCTCATCGGCAAGGATTTCGAGAATCCATTCGGGGCCGTCGCACCGAAATCGGGACGGAAGAAAATGATGTCTGAGCTGATCGACTCGATGGTTATTCCAGGCATTCAGGGCGGACCGCTGATGCATTGCATTGCGGCGAAGGCTGTTGGCTTCTACGAGAATTTGCAGCCGGAGTTCAATACCTATTCCCAGCAGGTGATCAAGAACGCGAAAGCACTGGCTGCCGCGCTGGTCCATCGGGGATACAATGTCATCTCCGGCGGGACAGACAACCATCTGATGCTCGTTGACCTTCGCAACAAGAACCTCACCGGCAAGCAAGCGCAGGAGGCACTCGATGTAGCGGGCATCACGCTGAACAAGAATGCCGTTCCGTTCGACGACAAGTCGCCGCTCATCACCAGCGGCATTCGCATCGGAACGCCGGCGGTAACCACGCGAGGCATGAAGGAGCCGGAGATGGAGACCATTGCCGGGCTGATTGACCGCGTGCTGGCGAACATCTCCAATACCGGCAACTTCTTAAAGGTCAGCGAAGAAGTCAAACATCTTGGCGACGGCTTTCCGCTCTATCCCGAACTTCGCCCCCAGTAACGTGCACAACCAACGACAACGACCCGCAGAACACCCTCGATGACAAGCATCTTCAACATGTTCAAGCCCGATAACAAGGGCGATTCCGGACAGAAAGAAATGTCCTTCCTCGACCACCTGGAGGAGCTCCGGTGGCATGTTGTCAAAGCCCTCATTGGCTGGATCGTCGCAACAGCTCTTTGCGCTTTTTACGCAGAGTTTATCGTCAGCAAACTATTGTTGGGACCGTTGGAAGCGGCCGGACTGAAGGCGCAGGTGCTTGCCCCCTACGGGATCGTTCTGCTGTACATGCAAACTGTTCTCATCTGTGGATTCATCCTCAGCATGCCGAATACACTTTATTGGCTCTGGCGTTTCGTCTCACCCGGTCTTCTCCCGAAGGAGCGACGGTATATTTCGTGGCTGGTCGGATTTACCTCGCTCTGCTTTTTCGCCGGGGTCGCATTCGGCTACTTCATTTTGATTCCAACGGCGCTGGATTTCTTCGCTCATTTCGGCACGGACAAGATCCAGCTCAATATCTCGATCGACCGTTACATCAGTTTTGTGCTGGCCCTGATTCTCGGCGCCGGTCTGGTGTTTGAGCTGCCGATGATTTCCTACATTCTTTCGAAAATGGGAATTCTCACGCCAGCCTTCATGCGGCATTATCGGAGACATTCTATCGTCGCGATCCTGATCATTGCCGCCGCCGTGACCCCCACGCCCGATATCATAACACAATTATTGCTCGCCGTCCCCATGATTCTGTTGTATGAACTCAGTATATTTATCTCGTCCGTCGTTACAAGAAACAAGGAACGAGAAGCGACAGGGGAGGACAATGAACGGAAGGAAACCGACTCTTGACCCTGACACTGCGACAATCTCCAGCGTTAGATGAGATTCGCGCGCCGATCAGCGAAGAACTGAAGGCCTTCGACCGCTTCTTCAAAGAAGCGATGCGCTCAAAGGTCGGGCTGATCGATCTTATCGCCCGCTACATTATCCGTCAAAAGGGGAAACGTGTTCGGCCAATTCTCGTGTTGCTGAGTGCACAGGCCTGCGGTAATATTACTGAGAGTACCTACCGCGGTGCCACACTTGTCGAGATTCTACACACGGCGACGTTAATTCATGATGATGTGGTGGACGATGCTGATACAAGGCGCGGGTTGGCCTCTATCAATGCAGTCTGGAAAAACAAGATTGCCGTGCTGATGGGCGACTACTTGCTTGCACGTGGTTTACTGCTGTCGCTTGAGAGGAACGACTACCTCTTCTTGCACTCAACCTCCACAGCCGTGAAGAGAATGAGCGAAGGCGAGCTGCTGCAGATTCAAAAAAGCCGGCAACTCGATATCGACGAAGAGACATACTTGAAGATCATCGGGGATAAAACCGCCTCGCTTTTTAGCACCTGCACAGAAATCGGTGCAGCAAGCGCAACGGATGATCCTGACAAGCGTCGACTCCTGAAGGAGTTTGGCGAAAATGTCGGGATGGCGTTTCAGATTCGGGATGACTTGTTGGATTACCTTGGCAGAAAAAGCATCATCGGTAAGCCAATTGGTCTCGACATGAAAGAGAAGAAGCTCACTCTGCCGCTAATCTACTCGCTTACTCACGCAGAGCGGAAAGATTCGAGGCAAGTCTTGAGAATCATTAAGAATGGAGCAAAGCAAAAAGATATTCAGCGGGTGATCGACTTCGTAGAGAGCAATGGCGGGATTGACTATGCGCTTGCAAAAGCAGAGCAATACGCTCTGCTTGCTCGGCAGAATCTTGCCTCATTCCCAGATTCGGATGCAAAAGAAGCTCTGTTGCAGTTTGTAGACTTTGTTATGGAACGAAGCAGTTGATGGCAGATAAGATGCGCGTTTTTCGCGTCCCGCCGCTATCTGGCGGGATTTGTGGATTTTGTGATGGAGAGGAACAGCTGATGATTTGGATGTGCGATATGAGATGTGAGTAGAAAACCCGTCCCAAGAAATTCGAGACGGGTTTTGCGTTTTGAAAAAGTAGACTACGTCTTCACAAACCCCCGCTCTCCGCTTCTCACGACCAGCACCGGACATGGCGCGCTCCGTACGACCTTCTCCGCTGTACTGCCGAACAGAATGTGCTCCATGCCTGAGTGTCCATGCGTGGCAATGATAATGAGGTCGATGTTCTTCTCTTTCGCATATTGATCGATCTCGTAGAAAGGCCGGCCAGTGCGAATCGTTCTCGTCGCTTCGACCTGACCGGCAATCTCGCTTTTGATAAGTGCATCGAGCTCGTCCGCGCCGCGCTTCCGCAACTCTTCTTCAACATTGGGGAAGCCCACCTGACCGAAGCTGAAATCGGCAGGATAGATCGTGGGCTCCACGATATACATCAGTTCGAGTGAAGCATTGAATTGTCGAGCGAAGGGGATGGCGTATTTGAGAGCGTTCTTAGAATGTTCCGAGAAGTCGATCGGGACGAGAATACTTCGAAGGTGAATGACCGGCTTGTTAACCACCCGACCGAGTTTTCTCTTTGTGGGCTTTTTGGTGGCCATCGAATTTTTTCTCCTTTCCGGATCTCATCGCGTCCAGTTCTTGTTTCAACTTGGAAACCTCCTGGTCGGTAACCCGTAACCGCTGCGCAACGATTTCAGCCAATTTGAGAACGATCTTCACGCCCAGCGAAGGATTCTTCTCGATAATCTCAAACAAATCCGGCCGAAAGAATCCAATCAACGAACATTCCGTTTTGCACATCGCTGTCGCTGAGCGTGGTGATTCATCCAACAGGGCAATCTCTCCAAAAAAGTCTCCATCGGAAAGCAACGCCAACTCTTTCTCACTGCCTCGTTCATCCTCAATACTGATCAATACCTTCCCTTCTTTGATGATGTACATCCCTAAGCCGGGATCGCCCTGATAGAACACGGGCTCGTCGGCCCGGTACTCTCGCTTATGGACGATTTGTGCGACCTCTCTCAGCTCGAGAAGCGAAAGCTCTACGAAGGCCGGAACTTTTGAGAGAAGCTCTTCGGTGGAGCCTTCCGGAATAATGCGGCTGGAAAAAATGTTTTTCCAGATCGCACTCTCGTTCAAACGTTTGAGCGTGGCCATGGTAGAGTGTGTCGTCCTTTAATCGTACACAAAATGCAGCCACTCATACTTGTCGTTGGCATTCTTGACGATGTCAAAGAACGCCCGCTGCAACTCTTTTGTGATCGGCCCTGGCTTCCCTTCGCCGACCGGGATCCGGTCGACAGATCGAATGGGCGTGATTTCTGCGGCAGTTCCGGTGAAGAATACTTCATCCACCGTAAACAGCATTTCCCGCGGGATATTCATCTCGACCATCTTATACCCAATGTCGCGCACCAATGTCATGATCGAGGAGCGAGTCACCCCCGGCAACAGCGCAGCAGAGATGGGCGGTGTAAAGACCGTCCTGTCGCGGACAAGGAAAATGTTCTCTCCACTTCCCTCACTCAGATTGCCGAACGAATCCAACGCGATACCTTCGGCATATCCGGCGGCAAGCGCTTCGAGTTTGATCAACTGAGAGTTCAGATAGTTTCCCCCTGCTTTCGCCATGGTCGCAGCCGTGTTGGGTGCAAACCGCTGCCACGAAGAGACACCCGCTTCGATCCCCTTTTCCAGCGCATCCTCACCGAGATAAGCTCCCCATTCCCACACAGCAATGGAGATGTCGATCGGACAGTTCAGCGGGTTAACGCCAATCTCACCATACCCTCGGTACACAATCGGCCGAATATAGCATGCCTTTAGATTGTTTGCACGGATGGTTTCCTTTATCGCCCCCTCGATCTGCTCTTTCGTGTATGGGATCTCTGCCCGGTAAATTTTCACCGAATCAAACAGTCTCCGCAAATGCGCGTCCAGCCGAAAAATGGCCGGACCGCGTTGTGTGTTGTAACAGCGAATTCCTTCAAACCAGCTTGACCCGTAATGCACTACGTGGGAAAGAACATGGATTTTCGCATCGTCCCACTTCACGAGTTTCCCGTTCATCCATATTGTATCGACTTTTTTAATAGGCATAGATGTATCCTTTTCGTTAGAGAAGAGGTTGTGGGACTACAGTGCAACTTCATACAGCCTGTACTTTTTGGATATCTCACCACTCATTGCTTCCGCCGCGCGAATCATCGGGACATTATCTTCCAACACCCAACTTGCTTCTCCCCACTTGTAGCCGAGGTTCTTGGCGCGAATCGCCGTTTCATAAAACAGAACAGCCGCGGCGCCAGTTCGCTGGTATTCTGGAAGCACACCTAAGACGATGGTGCGAACTCCGTCGATTTTTTTCTTGTGCAGCAAGAGCCTGGCCAGCCCCGGAAGTAATCTCCCTTTTTTGTTATACCGCAGGGCAATGTTAATATCGGGGATAGAAAGAGCAAAACCAATAGTTTTTCCCTGCATCTCAGCGAAGATCACCAAATCCGGAACAACGACAGGTTTGAGGTCCGCCGCTAAAGCATCGATCTCTTCGTCAGTCATCGGCACGGCCCCCCAGTTCTTAGCCCATGCTTTATTGTAAATCTCCTTCACGAGTGCCACCTCTTCGTCAAAACGCTTCATATCAAGCAGGCGGAAGTCCATGCTATGTCGTTCTCGCATCATCTTATAAACCCGTTCCATCTTGTCGGTATACACTCGCTGCTGCGTGAGGTGATAGGCGTAAAGGTCTTTTACTTTTTTCAAACCGTATTGCTCGACGAGCTGCGCATAGTAGGGTGGATTATACGGCATGAGAATAGCCGGAGGTCGTTCAAAGCCTTCAATCAACAATCCCCAATCATCGTTCACGGAGGGATTTGCAGGGCCGCGCATCGCGGTAACACCACGCTCTTTGAGATACAATTTTGCTCGATCCAGGAGCGAGTTAGCAACGGACTGGTCGTTAATACATTCAAAAAAACCGAAGAAGCCGATATTCTCGTTGTGCTCTTTATTGTGATTATGGTTGATGATTGCCGCGATGCGGCCGACCATGTCGCCGTTCCGCTCGGCGATGAAGAACTCTGCGTCTGCGTGCTTGTAGAACGGATTCTTTTTCTTATCCATGATCTTACGACGATCCATCAAGAGCGGCGGGACCCACGCGGGATTCCCTTCGTAAATTCTCCAGAGAAATTGAATAAACTGATCGCGATCTTTGCTGGTAGCAACTGTGCGAATGCGAGGGTGGTTCATGGAAATCTGGGATGTGTATGCTGATAGGTACAGCCAAACAAGAAGATAAAAAAAGCCGCAAGCGCTCACGCCGGCGGCTACGGTTTCAAAAATCCCTTTCAAGAAAAAGAATCATTTCAATCGAGAACTCCGAGCTTCTTTCCGACGTCGGAAAAGACGTCGAGAATGATGTTGAGGTGTTCATCCTCGTGCGTCGCCATGTAGCTGGTGCGCAACATCTCCATGCCGGGAGGAACGCCGGGACGGATAAACGCATTGACAAACACGCCGGACTCAAAGAGATGCTTCCACATGACCAGGACTTTTTCCGTGTCGCCGATAATGACCGGAACGACTGCCGAGTCATGCTCCACGACACGAAATCCCATGGACTTAAAGCCCTGCCGCATTTTCCGGGCGTTCCGCATCAACCTATCGATACGTTCCGGTTCTTTTTCCAAAATATCCAGCGCAGCCAACGCCGCAGCGACGGACGCTGGCGTCGGACTGGCGCTAAAAATTAATGCCGTGGCATGGTGTTTCAAGTAATTGATCACCGACCGGTCGCCAACCACAAACCCTCCTAACGAAGCAAAGGTCTTGCTAAACGTTCCCATCGTAAGGTCGGTTTCTTTTTCCAGGCCATAGTGGCTCGCCGTCCCTCGTCCTCCTTTACCGATCACACCGACTGCATGGGCGTCATCGACCATAATACGAGCGTTATACTTCTTCGCCACCCGAACCATATTCGGCAGGTCGACAATCTCGCCTGACGTGCTGAACACTCCGTCTGAGACGATCAGTTTCGATGATTCCAGTGGAAGCTTCGAGATGACTGTCTCAAGATGCTTCATATCGTTGTGCTTGTAACGGACAACTCCCTGCTCTCCATCGGCCACGTACGACGCGGCTCCTGCCGCCATCAAATTCCCCGCGACAATGCAGGCATGATTATCTTTGTCAGAGACGACAAACTCTCCACGCTGTACGAGTGTGGGTATAATTCCCTGGGCAGTTTGGTAGCCGGTACTAAACAGCAAGCAATCTTCTTTGCCGAAAAACTTCGCGAGCCGTTCTTCTAATTGGACATGAAGATCGAGCGTGCCAGTGAGGTACCGAGAACCGGAACAGCCCGTGCCGTACTTTTGCGTAGCTTTTACGGCCGCTTCCTTCACTCGTGGATCTGCCGTTAAGCCGAGGTAATTGTTGGAGCCGGCCATGATCACTTTTTTCCCGCCGATCCGAACAACCGGCCCTTCGCTCTCTTCGATGGCATGAAAGTAGGGATAGAGACCGAGCGCTTTGGTTTCATCCGCCCGGGTGAAACTACGACATTTTTCAAAGAGGTCCAATGACGTCTCCATAAGTAACTGATGTTACGCACGACAGACAAATCGAACGTGTTTAAAACAGATAAAACATTTCACTCCTACGGAGTTAAATCGGTAGTTTTATTCATATCTATAAACATTACGTCCCTACGGGACTGTATTTTGGGAACTCCGTTTAGGAGTAGCATATTTATAGTTAAGCATCAAAAAAATTATTGAACTCCATCGGAGTGGAATGTATTTGTTGTTCAAGATACTCTGTTTGCGTAACATCAGTAAGTAAGTACAACATTTCCGAAGTACCGCAAAAAACGCTTTTTTGCTTCTCAAAACTTTTTTGAATATACTCGATTAACCCCCGAAAGTCAATTCGTAACTTTTCCTCCAGGAGGTTGTATCGCAGCAGTTGTCGTCACCGGTGGTACAGGCTTCGTCGGCAGTCATGTGGCGGAACTTCTCTTGCAGCGCGGGCATTCCGTTCGTTGTGTCGTACGACCAAGCCGCACAAGACTCGGATGGATGGAAGGTCTGCCGGTTGAGATCAGCAAGGTGAGCCTGACCGATGCGAAGGCACTCGCACCCGTTGTTGCTGACGTTGAGTACGTTTTTCATATCGCCGGCTCTACAAAAGTAAGAAAGCAGGAAGAGTATTCTACCGGAAATGTAGAAACCACCAAAGCTCTACTCGCTGCGTGTGTGAACAGCTCTCGACTCAAGAAATTCTGCCACATCAGCACGCTGTCTGCCGTCGGTCCCAGCTACGACGGACTCCCGCTCGACGAACAAACACCCTGCCGCCCCATGAGCATCTACGGACGAACGAAGTACGAGGCCGAGCAAGCGGTAACAAGATACTCGGACAAACTGCCAACGGTCATCCTTCGTCCGCCAACGGTCTACGGCCCACGAGACACAGACGTCTTGGAAATCTACCGATGGGTGAATCGTGGAATCATGCCTGTGGTAAATAAAGAGGATAAGAAAATCAGCATGATTCATGTACATGATCTGGCCCGTGGTATTGTCGAAGCGACATTGTCTGAGACAACCACGGGGAAAACGTATTTTATTTCCAACAGGCCAATCTACCAGTTTTCGTCGATAGTCCAAACACTGGCAAGGATCCTGGGCAAGAAGAATGCTTTGACCATGAGGATTCCGGCGTTGTTTCTCTACACTATTGCCGGCGCAACACAAGTTATCTCGCGGCTATCGTCAAAACCGTCTATTCTCAGCTTGGATAAAGCAAAAGAGATGTTGCAGCCTCACTGGATTTGCAGTTCGGAGAAAATCAAAACTGAGATTGGGTTCGAGACGGCAATCCCCCTGGAGGATGGCTTGCGGTCAACGTATGAGTGGTATAGGGCACAAGGGTGGATGTAGTTCGAGCCTTACGAGCAAGGATTGACAGCCGGAAAGATTCTTCCTATATTGCGATCGGCGATGGAGTTCGCCTGAAATATTCCGAGTCTGCGGAATTGATGACTCCTACACTGAAGCATCTGCGTACGGTGTAGGAGTTTTTTCTTTTGGAACGGTCTTGAATGGGCAACGACGTGAGAAACTATCTCCTCATTTTCCTTGGCGGCGGAATTGGAGCCTCGGCGCGCTACTGGCTTTCCGGCGCAGTGTATCGTTGGCTTCCGACAGATTTTCCGTATGGCAATTTAGTGGTCAATACCTCTGCATGTTTCCTCATCGGTGCCTTGATGACGTCGCTTGAGGATCGCTTTCTGATCGATCCTTCATTGCGTATGTTCCTCGCCATCGGCATTCTGGGGGGTTACTCTACGTTTTCATCTTTCAGCTATGAAACAATGGCCTTGCTGCGAGATGGTGAAGTGCTCCGAGGGTTGGTCAACATCGGTGCTTCTGTCGGTGGCTGCTTACTCGCAACAGTTATTGGAACAGTTGTCGGAAAACTCCTGTAAAGTGAAAGGAATCTTGCATGAAACTCGAAGGTGAAGGCAAACTGCTCAGGATCTTCATTGGTGAGATAGACAAGGTTGACCATAAGCCGCTCTATGACGCGATCGTCCTGAAAGCTCGGGAAATGGGGATGGCGGGAGCAACGGTATTGCGGGGAGTTGAAAGTTTTGGTGCGGGGAGTCGCGTGGTGCACACGGCGAAAATTCTCCGGCTGTCTGAGGATCTCCCCATCATTGTCGAGATTGTCGACACTGCCGAAAAAGTTGATGGATTCATGAAGGTCGCCGGCGATCTGCTCGAACAAGCCGGATGCGGAGGCTTGATGACGGACGAAAAAGTGCAAATCATTCGCTATACACCCGGTAAGTGAAAACCATTTTCACGCAAAGACGAGAAAGGACATCTTGCCAATGCTTCCAGTGATTCATGCGAAGTTTCGCCGCCGTTATGACGTCCCGTATGCGATTGAACAGCTCAGCGGCAGACAATTTCGCTGCCGACATTGTAACGAAGTGTTCCTCACTGAAAAAGAATTGGACAGGCACATTCAGCGTGTACTCAAATCTCAAGAAAAAGGGAAAATACGAGTCTCTGCTGTAAGTCCAAAGCTCAGTTCGAACGTAGAAATACGGGTTCTTTACACATACGACATGAAAGACCGATTACAAAAGCAGTGGCTGAAGTTGAAAAAGGGAGATGTGTACGACGGGTTTTGAACAACAAAGGTTGAGTGTTTGTTCTAACGACGATAAGACGAATGTATTTGAGGGACATGCATTGCTCTTGCATCATCGAGAGAGATTTACTACACTAACGTGTATCATTGTCTTCGCTAAGTAAAACATGATGCAAGATGCCCTTTTGGTTACACTCGGCGCTACGATTGGGGCAAACCTCCGTTTCGCCGTCGGCCGCTGGGCGATGAAGCACCTCTCCGCTTCCCTGCCCTACGGAACGCTGATTATTAACGTCAGCGGGAGCTTTGTGCTGGGATTTTTTCTTGCCTGGACGACCGAGCGCGTGCTCGCGGACCCTCGGTGGCGTTCGCTCGTCGCCATTGGTTTTTGTGGCGCCTACACGACCTTCTCCAGCTACACGTTCGAGACGTTTCGCCTACTCGAACAAGGCCATTATCAATTAGCGCTCGCCAATTTCCTCGCGAACAATCTTGTCTCGTTTATCGCCGTCGTTGCAGGGGCAGCGCTTGCAAGGTCGATCTAACATGTCAAACGAAACTGTAAAAATTTCTGTGTACATCAACGAGGCGGACAAATGGAACCATCAGCCGCTCCATCTCGAGGTGCTTCGGAGGTTGCACAAAGAAGGGCTTGCAGGAGGGACGGTGCTGAGAGCCGTTGCGGGCTTTACCGGTCACGGAAATGTGGAAACTACATCGCTCGTGGACGCAGGCGGCAAACTCCCGCTCGTGATCGAATTCATCGATACCGCGGATAAGGTAGATCGTGTCATGCCATTGCTGAAGAAGATGGCCGGCCATCGTTTAATCGTCCGCCAGCGTGTTGAAATAATTTAGCGGCTGACACCATAACCTATGAGGCACTGCAGACAACTATACATTATCGCCGGGATGATGCTCGCACTGATTGCGGCTGGCTGTGCAGGCTCGGCAAGGTTTGTTGCCGTTCCAAAAGACTTGGATCGGTCAAACGTTCCACAGCAAAGAATCTCTGTAACGGCAACCTACTTTACGTTCGAACCCAGCGAGATTCCTGTCAGGGCTGGCACCTTGCTCGTGTTAAGCATTAAGAGCATTCGCGGAACACACGGTATTCGTATTTCCGACTTCGGCATCGATGAGCGGCTTGATGAGAACGAAGAGAAAACGATCGAGCTTTATCTTCCCTCTCCGGGCGAATACAGTTTTCGATGCTCTCATTTTTGCGGTCTTGGTCATTTTGGCATGTCAGGAAAAATTGTAGTAAAGTAAGCAGCGCTGCTAGCGCTCTAGAGAACAATTGACAATAACATTCTCGTTGAGTATATTCCAAGTGGCGATGGAGTTCGCCTAAAGTATTCCGGTTGCGTAGATCGGGATTGATGACTCCTGCACTGAAGCTATTAAGCTAGAGTGTCAGGAGTTTTCTCGTTTATGGGGTTTCATGTCAATCATGGAAACCTTTTTCTGTCGAAACTGTTGAAATCGGTTGAATGAAACTAATGAATGCACGCTGAACAATTGTCCCGCCTTCCAGCCTGCCCGCCTTAGACCCTAATATTGGCAGGCGGGGATTCCGCTTCATAATCGGTGCCGTCACGCCTCACGGTGTGACGAGCATTCTCGTCCCGAACAAAGTTCGGGACGGAAGATCCCTGAGAAGCGGAACCACAACGTCTCCAAGTCCCGCTTTACGGGATCCCGCCTTTCGTAGTTTTGAAAGCGGGAGCACAAAGAAAAGTCAACCATTCTAATTTTTCAATTTGTTCTTGGTGACTTGGTGTCTTCGTGGCAGGACTTTTTCACCGAGAACTAATGAACCAAACAAACGAAGCAATACACGTTGACATGAACTCGGAAGGAACAAAACCCTGGCTCAACCGAAACGTTGTCGGCATGGGCGTTACGAGCTTCCTCTCCGATGCCGGACACGAGATGGCAACCGCGGTTCTTCCGGGTTTTCTCAGTGTCATCGGTGCACCGCCGTCGGCCCTCGGTCTCATTGAAGGTGTTGCGGATGCTGTCTCAAGTTTTGTGAAACTCTGGGGCGGCTGGGTTTCGGACAGGCTTGGACACCGGAAGCTGCTGACGACCGGGGGATATTTTCTCACAGGTATTTCGAAATCAGTCTTCGCCTTTGCTGCAAGCTGGCATCTCGTTCTTGTTGGCCGCGTCGTCGGTTGGTTTGGGCGAGGATTCCGCGGTCCCATTCGTGACGCGATGCTTGCCGATTCTGTCGATCCGTCCGTGCGCGGCAAAGCGTTTGGGTTTCATCGAGCCGGCGATACTGTCGGCGCCATCGTCGGTCCATTGCTTGGGGTCTGGCTGCTCTCACTTTGGCAGCCGCTCGCTCTCGACGATCCATCAAAGCCGTTTCGGAATATTTTTCTCATCACACTCATCCCCGGAGTTCTCTCGGCAGTTGTGTTCGCCCTCATGGTTGTAGAAAAAAGACGCCCGGCAAATCATGATCTGAAATTCTGGGGGACGGTTCGTGGTCTCCCGACGCCGTTCAAACGGTTCCTTGTCGGGGTTGGTGTCTTCGGACTCGGGGACTTCGCACCGACGCTCCTCATTCTTGCGGCAACACAATTGATGTCGCCCGAATTCGGGATTATGCGTGCAGCCCAACTTGCGGGACTGATGTATGTTATCAGAAACTTGACTTACACGCTTGCATCGTTTCCCATCGGTGCGTTGAGTGACCGGGTGAGCAGGAAGACTCTGTTGGTCATTGGCTATTTTGTAGCCGTGCTAACGGTGAGCGGGTTTGTGCTTGCGTTCTTGTTCAACTGGTCGAATCCTGTCTGGCTCTTTTCTCTCTTTGCGCTGGCCGGAGTGTACATTGCCGCCGAGGATACGCTGGAAAGCGCCATCACCGCGGATCTCATTGCATCAGAAACACGCGGTATCGGGATGGGCGTCCTCGGAACGATCAACGGTATCGGCGACTTCGGCGCCAGCGTTCTTGTCGGATTACTCTGGACGGCGTACTCTCCCGTCGTCGCATTTGGCTTCGCGGGACTCGTCATGCTCACCGGGACTGTGGTTCTCTGGAAAGTACGATGACATGCGGCGGCAGAGAAGTATCACGGACCATAGCATATGACGGCTCGCAGAAAAAAGAATCGCAATGCGAAAATAGAAACAGACGACGGCGCGTCGAGCGTTGTCGCACTTCAACAAAATGCGCACGAACAACGGTGGGAGATAACGCGCGATACCTTGCTTGGCGGTTTACGATTACTGATTGGCGTTGCCGAGCGGCGAAGCGATGGAACAAGCGTCAAGAGCTTACGGACGATCATGGAAAACCTGACAATACTCGAGGAACGAATCGAGCGCAATCAACTCCCGGAGCAATATATCCGGATGATCCTCAACGACGCACGGTTAGATTCCCTCATCGTGCACTCGCAAATGACAGTGGCAATTCTGTATCGCCATCAAGAATTGATTGCACCAACGGAGAAACTTCGGAAAGAAATCCAGGCTCAACATCAGGAACGTGACAATGAGTGGAGCAAACTTTCTTTAACAGAGGAATCAGAACCAGGCCGCGCACTCGCGCTCATTGATGAAGATCTGAGAACTCTTCATCAGGCTGAGCAGCTCATCCGTGAAGGGGGTACTCCGGTACGCGAAGCGAGTTTGAACAACGACAAGACGAAATCAGCTTCGCATTGAAAAATATCCTTGCCGTCGCTGAGCGAAGAAAACACTTAACAGCCATCGCTCTATGTGAAGAGCTTGCATCAAGGTTAGAAAGGCTTGATGCTTCAGCAATGCACCAGCCGGTCGAAGGTGGGCGAGACCGTCAGCTGAACGAGCTGTGCGCGCAATTGGAATTGATCGCTGATGACCTTGCTCTGCTAACAAATCTGGAAATACGAGAGGTCTTATTCCCGCTGCCGGAAATCAAGAGGCATACACGGGAGTTTGGTGAATCGGTCTCTTCAAACTATTTCAGCTGGCTCTCGGAAAGCGATCAGTACACTGCGGAACGACTCATGGGAATTTTAGAAGGAGACCTTCAGAAATTAGAAATTGCAAAAGAGCTTTTGTCGAAACGCAGAAAAAACCATCACTCAGACAGAAAGTAGTATTCAACGCATGCTTGAAAACATCTGGTTTATTGCAGCGATTTGGATGGGACTCGCTTTTGTTGCGAGCCTTATTTCCATTCGTCTCGGAATATCGGTCGCATTAGTCGAAATTCTTATCGGTGTGCTTGCCGGGAATTATCTCGGCATCCACAAAACGACGGAGTGGATCAATTTTCTGGCTATGCTGGGAAGTGGCGTATTAACATTTCTCGCAGGTGCAGAAATCGATCCTGTCTCTCTCAAATCGAACATCAAGGCAAGTTTCATCATTGGTTCCTTGTCCTTCATTCTTCCGTTTCTCGGAGTATGGTTCTTTGCGCAATTCGTTCTTGGATGGGAGCTTCAACAAGCGCAAATCGCCGGCATCGCCCTGTCGACAACATCCGTTGCCGTTGTGTACGCCGTGATGATTGAACGCGGCTTAAGTAACACGGCAATGGGCAAAATGATACTTGCCGCCTGCTTCATCACCGATTTTGGAACGGTGCTGGCGCTGGGGGTTTTGTTTGCCGACTTCAACATCTGGCTGCTTGTGTTCGTCGTGATTCTTTCTATCATGCTTTGGTTTATGCCAACGTGGACAAAGTTTATTATTGTGAGCATGGGGGCGACTCGCGTGAGCGAGCCTGAAGTGAAATTTATCCTGCTCGTTCTGTTCTTTCTCGGAGGCCTGGCAACGACGGCAAAAAGCGAAGCCGTGCTGCCGGCATATCTTGTGGGTCTTGTTGTTGCAGGTGTTTTTCTGCGCGACAAAACACTCGTTCACCGTATGCGCAGCATTGCGTTCGCAATCTTCACGCCATTTTATTTTATCAAAGCGGGATTGTATGTTTCCCTGCCGGCTCTGTGGAGCGCGCTCGGTGTCATTGCTGTGTTGCTGTTTATAAAAATCGGAACGAAAGTCATTGGAGTCTGGCCGTTCGCCCGCACCTTTCACATGCGAACGCGTGAGGCGAACTATACAACGCTTTTGATGGCCACAGGGTTGACATTTGGCACCATCTCGGCGCTGTTCGGCCTCAACAACAACATCATCGACCAGACACAATACTCGATTCTCGTGACCGTTGTTATCCTCAGCGCTGTCATCCCCACCCTTATCGCACAACAATTTTTCCAGCCTTCTGAAAGCGCGATGGAGGCATGGGGTCAATTGTACAGCCAACGCAAACAACAAGAATCATAAACTCCTTTTCAATCGAGGGACGCAATGTATAAGAACATCTTAGTCGCATACGATGGATCGGAAGGCGCGAAAAAAGCGCTCGACCGTGCGATACATCTGGCAAAGGAGCTTTCCTCGCAAGTCCTTGCTCTCTGGGTGCGCGGCTCACTTCCTCACTATCCTGAGACCATCGATGAAGTGGAAGAGGAACGAGAAGCCGCGACGACCTTCGTTAATAAGATCACAAAAGAGCTAGTGCAGTTTTCAAAGCGGTACGACATCGAGATTCACGGCGACACGAAATCCGGACACCCCGCTAAAACTATCGTCGATTACGCAAAAGAACAGAACGTGGATCTCATCGTTCTCGGCCACCGGGGTCATTCCGGACTCTGGGGCGGTTTCTTAGGCCACACCACCGATAAGGTCAGCGAGAACGCGCATTGTAGTGTGTTGATCGTGAGGTAAGGATGAAGGTCTTGATCCTTTCGGATATTCACGCTAATCTCCCTGCACTCGAAGCGGTCCTGAAGAGAGAACGGTTTTTTGACACTTGTCTCTTTCTTGGCGACGCGGCCGACTACGGACCATTTCCCCTCGAATGCGTACATTTTCTGATGGACGAAATGGATTTCGGCGTCATCGGCAACCACGATAACGCACTTGCCAATCAAGTTGATTGCGGCTGCCGTGGAGACTTCAAACAATTTTCCGAAGAAACTCGCTTGTGGCACAGAACGTTGCTCGACAACACTGAAATAAAATTTCTACAATCGTTGCCCGTTATCAAACGCGTTATCATCGCCGGGCAATCCGTGTATCTTGCCCATGCTTCTCCTCAGGGAGATATGTTTCGATATCTTCAAGAACATGAGATCGAGAAAGAAGTTGAGGGTTTCACCGATGAAATTATTTTGCTTGGACACACGCACGTGCAATTCAAGAAACACATAGGCCGTACTCTCGTGATAAATCCTGGAAGCGTCGGATTAGCGCGGGATGGAGGACAAGCGTGTTATGCCACTCTCCGCGATGGAGAAGTCACACTTCACCGCATCCCGTACGACGTGGAGAAAACAATTTCAACGCTCGAGAAAAGTCCGATTTCAAAGAATAGTAAAGAGGGTCTACGTCAGGTGTTGCGAGGGCAATGGAAAGGATGATACCATCCTATCGAAGCTATCTCTTTGATATGGAGCAGACTGTCGAGCAACTACTCTTGGAGATCAGAAATGTCCTCGACAACGCTGCACTGCAAGAACATGGCAGGATTCCGAAGCTTCCGACCATAGACAGCAATTGCGAAACCGTTCAATGAACATTGAAGCTCTTGTTCACTCACTGTCTGGTACGCCGTGAAAACTCCGACTCACTCTATTCCCAGCAATCATCGCCGTAGCCTGTCTGTCACGGCACGAACCGTTGAAGGATCATTAAACGAGATGGAACAGCTCTTGAACCAACGTGGTGTCAAGAAGTTCACCTCAACGGTCCATCCGAGTTATTCTGCCGAAGAACGGGCGTTTATTCTCGAAACAATCCGCGATCTGCGGAAAACGAACGAAGAGATGGTGAAAGCGCTGGGGTTGAAGAGCGACGTGAAAAACGAAGAGCAAATTATTCGCGCGCAAATAGCTCACCTCTGGACGATCTTGATCGATAGTACCTCTCACGGAATGCGAGGGTTTGGTGAGCTCCCATCGGAGACCGCGCATATGATCGATCAGCACGTGGAACAACTTCTTAAAATACTCAACAGGCTCCTCTGATCAAACGCAGAGACTGCCGGTGAATGTCCGTTTCGAGGAGAGCGTGTGCATGAAGAAAGGGCGGAGAGTCCACGGTCTTCACGAGGACGAGAGGAAGAACACCAGAGCGGATTCTTTTCAGACGACACCGATTTCTTTCAGGTTCCGGTACACCTCCGGCAACAGCTTCACAATCATCGTATCGCGCACTCGTCGAAAGACGTTCAGCACTTCTTCCCTCGTCCCCTGTTCCGATGCCGGGTCCGGAAACGGCATATGAATCTTCTTCCCCTTGTCGAGCCACGCAGGGCAGGCGGTTTCTTCTTCGCCGCACACGGTGACAACGAGATCGAAGTCGTGCCCGCGAAACTCTTCGACACTCTTCGACCGGTGCATGCTCACGTCGAAGCCTTTTTCTTCCATCGCCTCCAGCGCGTAAGAATTGACGACGGTCGGTTCTGAGCCCGCAGAATAGGCCTCGATGTCCGCTCCCATCATGTTGCGTACAATCCCCTCGGCGATCTGGCTCCGACAGGAATTGGCGACACAGAGAAAGAGAACCTTTGCTTTCCGATCTTTCACTGGCTTCAACCTCAGAAAAACAAATTCAGAAACCAGTACGAGAGCGCAGCAAGCAAGCCCGACCCGGGAATCGTCAGGAGCCACGCCATCACAATTCGTTCGGCAACGCCCCAGCGCACCGCGGAAAGTCGTTTCGTGGCACCGACGCCCATGATGGCGCCGGTGATGGTGTGCGTCGTGCTCACGGCGATGCCAAAGAGCGCCGTTCCGCCCAGGACGAGCGAGGCGCCGAACTCGGCACAAAAACCGTGAATAGGTTTCAAGCTCGTGATTTTCACACCCATCGTGCGAACGACCTTCCACCCACCAAGGAGCGTACCGAGCGCGATTGCCGTGTGCGCGGCGAGAATCACCCACATCGGCACGTAGAAACCTTCCGACTTGTCGTATAGCCACGTGGGGAGATCGGATTGAGATGCAAACAGCAACACCGCGACAATACCCATGGTTTTCTGGGCATCGTTCGTTCCGTGACCGAGGCTGAACGCGGCCGAAGAAAGCAATTGCCCCAGTCTGAAGAACCTGTCGACTTTGCGCGGCGAGGAGTCTTTCACGATCCAACTGATAATGATCATGAAGATGAAACTAAAAATCATGCCGATGATGGGCGAAAGCACAATGAAAATGCCGATCTTGGTAATTCCCTCGGTAACGAGCGCTGCAAAGCCCGCTTTGGCAACTCCGGCGCCGGCAAATCCTCCCATGAGCGAATGAGACACGCTGATCGGAAGACCATACTGCGTACAAAAGTAGGTCCAGACAATGGAACCGATGAGCCCACCGAGAATCAATTGCTCAGTGATAATGTTTGGGTCAACGATTTCTCTTCCGATTGTTTTCGCGACCGCTACGCCAAAGCCAAAGGCAGCCACAAAGTTGAAGAACGCAGCCCAGAGGACGGCGAGTTTTGGGGTCAGGACGCGCGTGGAAACGACCGTGGCAATGGAGTTTGCGGCGTCGTTCATGCCATTCAGAAAATCAAACACTAATGCCATGAAAACGATGAACAGGGTTAAGACGAGCATAGACTTTGCGCTGGGGTTAGGCGTTCTTGATAAGAATGGATTCGAGAACGTTAGCAACGTCTTCACATTTATCCGTTGCAGTTTCCATCCCCACGTAGATCTCTTTCAATTTGATGACCTGGATGGGATTGTTCTCACGCTCGAAAAGCTGTGCAATGGATTGTTCAAACACACGGTCTGCCTCGTTCTCAAATTCGTTGACGTTCTTCAAAACCTGCTGTAAAGCTCCCGTATCGTGCATGTTGCGAAGAAGCCGAATACCACGATCAATCTCCACAATCGATTTTTGGAGGATCCTCGCGAGCTCGACCATTCCTTGTGGGATCGTTTTCAACTTATACAACGTAAATCTCCTCGCGCTGCCGTCAAGATGGTCCAGAACGTCATCCAATGCCGAGGCTATCAGGTGAATATCTTCGCGGTCGATCGGAGTTACATAGGTCGCATTCAGCTCCGAGAAAATTTTGTGGGTAATGTCATCTCCGCGGTGCTCGAAGTCTTTGATCGACTCTACCCGCTTGCTGCGCTGCGCAATGTTCTTCTCCACCACAACTCTTTGTAACTCTCCGGCAGCCTCAAGGAGATTCCCGGTAGATTCTTCTAGGAGTAAAAAGAACTTGTCATCTCTGGGTAGCAGTTTTTGAATCATTTTGTCAAATTTCATGATTGTGGCCTATGAGTAGATGATGGGAAGAGAATGTCGTGCGAATAGAAGATAGAGACTTCTGAATAACCGACGTTACGCATCTGATTAGAAACTTTGTTCCGCTTTCCAGAATCCCGCCAATTAGCGGAATCCCCGCCTCCCAATATTAGGGTCTAAGGCGGCGGGCAGACTGGAAGGCGGGACTAAAAATCCATCGCTGCGTAAGATCAATGAATAACTGATGTTACGCAGATGGTGAAAATTCTGTCTCCAAGATGAATGGAG
>CAYJSZ010000035.1:0-21961 GCA_964372545.1 uncultured Ignavibacteriaceae bacterium | reverse complement strand
AAAATCTGGTTAGAATTTGTTCCCACGCCCTCAAGGGCGTGGCTATAGCCCCGACCTTCAGGTCGGGGTTACGAAAAACCCCAATAAAAAAGCCCAAGGGCTTCAGCCCTTTCCAATTAGGCGGTCAACTTGAAATCAATGAATAACTATTTTGTCGGTTGATTCGTTCTCTTAAACCAGATTTCATACGCCAGGTCGCGCGCCTGTTCGTTCTGTGGATTCACGCCCGCCGCTTGCACGGCATAGAAGATCGCTTTGGAGCCCTGGCCAATCTTATAACAGGAGCGAGCAAGCTGGAGCAATAACGCGTCGTCACGAATGCCCGGGTCAGCCGCATGTTTGGAGCGTATCTGAAGCGCTCTTTCGTACTGCACGGCGGCGGAATCGTACTGCTGGGTCTGAAAATACAGCTCCGCCAGTCGAACGCGATAGCGATCCACCGTGTCGGCAGAGAGAGCAACGGCGCGCCTCAGCAATTGTTCGGATTCAGTGGCGTCGAACGTGCTAAGACCCGACGCATTCGCTCTCTCCAGAGAAAACTTCTTCCACGCGTACTGCTCTAACGCATGGGGGTCCTTCGGCAATCGCTCTGCAAGAAGTTTCAGGAACTCAAGACTCTCCTGATGACGATTCATTCGTTCCAACAGGTTCGCCAGCTGTCTCGCAACAGAGACGTTGTCCGGATGACGCTGAAAGTATTCCTTGAGCATAGCATAGGACACAGAGATGAGGCCGCGCTCATTTTGCGCGTGCAATGTGCCGATGTTCAGCCGCTCCTGATCGGTCAGCCCGTATTGCTGCACGACGTTCTTGAAGTAGATCGTCGAGCCACCTAACGATTCCCGCTCGTCCAGCCGGAACAACCCCAGCGGCCTGCGATTCAAAAAGAGGTCCTTCGGAGCCCCAAACTCCAGTAGTGGAAGGTCTTCGGTGTTCACGGGCCCGACGCCGGCATATTCCGCGACACGCCCCTCCGACAACATTTGCAGCGAGAGAAGCGTCATCACATCGGGAATCCCCACGCGCTCCAGATCGTTGCGCACGGCTTCCCTCTTGAATTTTTCCTTGAGAGCTTCGTAGTCAAACACGAGCGGCTCCTGAGAACCGAAGAGGATAATATCGCGCTTCAGCGACTGCCACAGCAGGAGATGCGGAAACGATTCGCGAAACGTTCGAACAACCAGTTGGAATGTCGGGTCGCCCATTTCGTACACGTGGAACCATTGTACCATCAGCCCGCCCGGTGTGAGGCGCTGTTTACAGAGCTCGAAAAACTCGCGGCTGAACAAATTGCCGACCCCCGCCACCCATGTGTTCGACGGCTCGCTGACGATCACGTCGTACGGCGCCTTCGAGAGCTTCAGAAACGCCAGCGCATCGTCGATATGGAGATGCACGCGCGGGTCGTCCAGCGGACGTCGGCTGACGTCATCGAACAGGCGCGACGCTTCCACCACCTCGGGTGAAATCTCGACGCAGTCCACCGCTTCAATCGGATGTGTCAGCATGCTGCCCGTCGTCACCCCGCTGCCAAGGCCGATGACGAGCGCGCGCCGGGGGTTGGGATGGAACACCATGGGGTACTGGCCGAGCAAGACCTGCGTCGGTAGATCCAGCTTGTCGCTCGCGTCCACTTTGCCGTTGATGAACAGCGACCGGGATCGTGAGGAGAACGGTCCTACCTCCGCAACGGCCACGGTCGCACTTGCGCCTTCTTTGTAGAAAAGAATCTTCTTCTCGGCAGCCTCGCGCGTAAACTCGGAGAACGACGACGGCGGAGGAGCATTCCACGCGATCTGACGGAAGATACTCATCAGGCCGACTTCCCGATTCCATCGCGCGGCGCCCGTCAGGTACAGCACGCAGAGTGCCGCGAGGACAACCTGCACCGCCGTTTTTCTTCTGCGGGAATACAGGCGATCCTCGGTCAGAACGGCGAGGCCGAGAAGAGCGTTCAGCGCCAAACCAACCTCGAGCGTGTGTCGAACACCGATCAACGGAATCAACAGAAGCCCCGCGCTTAACGACCCGACGACGGTTCCCACCGTGTTCACCGAAAAGACATTCCCCACCGAAGCCCCCAACACGTCGATGCGCCGGCTCGCGATCCGGCTGGCGACCGGCAGTGTCATCCCCAGAAAGACCGTCGGGACGATCATGATCGCGACACACAGGAAGAATTCCAGGGCGAGAAAAACCGGATAGGCGCTTTCGTTGCGGGAGAGTACAGAACCGATGGTCCAGAGGTAATACGGAAGACGGTTATAGAGGGGAATCGTGAGCGCCAACGATATCGCGACTCCCAGCTGGCACACGGCAAGAAAGCCGAAGAGATTCTTGAGACGATCGAACAGACGGGCGACGATCCAGCTACCCAGTGTGATGCCGGTGATGAATGCAATGAGCATGAGCGAGAACGAATAGGTCGACGATCCCAGAATCGGTTGAAGAAGACGAACCCAGCAAACTTCATACACCATGGCAGCAAAGCCGGAAAGCCCCGCCACGCCGATTGCAAGAAAGATTTGTCGGTCGGTGAATTCACCTACGCTTGTGTCGGTGCTCTCTGGTGTTGCAACAGAATATTCTTGGAACCTGCGGGAAAGTAAAAGTGCAGCGACCCCAATGATAAGGTTGACGGCCACGGCGGCATAGATGGTGAGCAGCAATCCAACATTCGGGATGAAAAAGAGTCCCCCGAGAAACGAACCGACGACAGCGCCGAAGCTATTCAGAAAATAGAGTACGGCGACGTTTTTTCCCGAGTCCTCGATGCGCTCGGAAATAAAACGCACGAGCACGGGAAGCGTCCCTCCCATGAGGATGGTAGGAATGAGAAGGGTTATCAAGCTCACGACGAGCTTCAGCACCAGAACGATGGCGCTGTCGCTCGGCCAGCCGGCGCTGAGAACAACCTGGATAAACGCGTCCTTCACGACACGCAGGAACCATGGATACGCGAGGCAGTAAAGCCCGATTCCCAATTCCAGCCAGCCGTAGAGTGCAAGAGGGTTCCGAGAACGGTCCGCCCGTTTGCCCCACCACGCTGCGCCGATAGCAAGCCCACTCATGAACGACGCGAGAACCATCGTTTGCGCATAGGTGGTGTTGCCGAGGAACAGGGAAAGATACTTGAACCAGACAACCTGGTACATCAACCCTGCCACTCCGGAGAGAATGAAGAGGAGGGCGATGATCGAAAGGTGAGTTTGTCGATTGGCCACGAAGAGGAACCTTCAGGTTTATTTCAGGAGATTCTTGGCGATGACCATCTTTTGCACTTCCGAGGTCCCTTCACCAATCGTTAAGAGCTTCACATCTCGATAATATTTCTCGACCGGAAATTCCTTGATGAACCCGTACCCGCCGTGAATCTGCACGGCTTCGTTTGCCGCGCGCGTGGCTGCCTCGCTGGCAAACAATTTGGCCGTGGCCGCAGCGAGGTTGATATCCTCGCCATTGACCTTTGCAGCAGCAGCCCGGTAGGTAAGCAGACGCGCAGCCTCGATTTCCACCGCCATATCGGCGAGCTTGAATTGGATGGCTTGATGTTCGGCAATGGGCTTTCCGAACGATTGCCGCTCTTTGGCGTATTTCACGGACGCTTCCAGCGCTCCCTGGGCAAGTCCGACGGAGAGTGCTGCGATGCCGACACGACCGCTATCAAGAACAGCGAGCGCCTGTTTGAATCCTTCCCCCTCCTTGCCCAAGAGGTTCTCTTTCGGAACTTTCACATGGTCGAAAATCAATTGCACGGTATCGCTCGCGCGCATGCCAAGCTTGTTTTCTTTTTTGCCGACAGAAATGCCCCCCATCGCCCGCTCAACGACAATCGCGGAAATCCCGCTTTTCCCTCTGGAGGGATCAGTCTTGGCCAACACCACAAACGTTTCGGCGTAGGAGCCGTTGGTGATGAACGTTTTCGAGCCGTTGATGATGTAGTATTCACCGTTGCGCGTCGCGACGGTCTTCATCCCACTGGCATCGCTTCCCGCTCCCGGCTCCGTCAAACACCACGAGCCTATTTTTTTCCCCGTCGCAAGGTCTGGCACGTACTTGCGCTTCTGCTCGTCGGTCGCAAACTTGGCGATATGCTCCAGACACAGACCGCTGTGGGCAGCCAGTGTCAGCGCTACAGAGGGATCGATGCGAGCGATTTCTTCCATGATGACGACAAATTCGAGCGCTGTGAGGCCCGCCCCGCCGAATTCAACAGGTATCACCGCCCCAAGGAACCCGAGCTCCGCCATCTTCTTGACGATCGCGTGCGGAAATTCCTGTGCCTCATCGAGCTTCATCACCTGCGGAAGGATCTCATTCTCCGCAAAATCCCGCACGACCTGCTGCAGCATCTTCATTTCTTCGGAGAGTCCAAAATCCAGTCCGGATTCCACTTCAATTCCATTCGCCATAAGGCACTCAATTCCTTTTCTGGTCAGCCGTTTATTGTTGCTTTTCTTGTCTTAAAGTTTCTCAACAACTTTTCGACAAGATCGTAGGGGGTGGATGTTCTCCTGAGAACCGTCGGGAGCTCTCGTTCTAATTCCTCCGTCCGATCACGATTCCAGAAATCAACCTGCAACTGCGCATCAATCAGCTCCCGGACACGGCTGTGCAGACGGCCCTTTCTTTTTCTCTCCAGTTCCCCGCTTGATTCAAGAAACGCCTTGTGCTTTTCGATGAACGCAGCGACCTCTTCAATCCCCCTTGCCTCACTGGCAACTGTCTTCAAAACATCCGGCATCCACGCTTGATCGTCCCCGTGTGGTTTAAACCCCAGGATCATTTTGATCGACAGAACGGCCTGGTCTGCGCCAGGACGGTCGGATTTGTTCATCACGAAGAAATCCGCAATCTCCATCAAGCCTGCCTTCATCGCTTGAATGCCGTCGCCGGACTCCGGCACGAGCACGACCACGGTCGTATCGGCCGCTCCTGCAATGTCAAGCTCCGACTGCCCGACGCCAACGGTTTCCATCAACACGCGATCAAACCCTGCGGCGTCGAGAATATCGGCCGCTTCTTTCGCCCGTTTGCTCAACCCGCCGAGACTGCCGCGTGATGCCATGCTGCGGATGAACACACCCTCGTCCATCTCGACATCCGTCATGCGCACGCGGTCGCCCAACAGCGCTCCGCCGGTAAACGGACTCGTGGGATCAACGGCAATGATGCCGACCTTCATCCCTTGCCGCCGATAGTGCTGCGCGAGTTTGTTCGTCAGCGTGCTCTTGCCCGCGCCCGGCGGACCGGTAATGCCCACGCGATAGGCGTTGCCGGTGTGGGGATAAACCTGTTGGAGGATCTCCGCCGACTCCGTCGCGTCGTTCTCGACCTGCGAGATTGCTCGCGCGATCGCTCGCCGGTCGCCTCTCAGCAACGATTCTATGATATGGTCGGGAAGACTGCTCACGGGACGACAAGAAGTTTCTGTTTGAAATATTCAGCGGTGAGATATAAGCCTTCTTCAAGTTTCGTAGTCGGCGACCAGCCGAGCTCTTTTTTGATCCTGGCAAAGCTGATGACACTACGCATCTGCTCGCCGGGTTTGGCGGGACCGTGTTCTTCTTTGCAGTCCGGGTTGAGATACTTGCGCAGCTTTTTGAAGACCGTATTCACATCGCTTTCAACGCCCGTCCCAACATTGTAGACTCCGGAACTTTCATGATTCAGTGCCAGAGCATTTGCTTGTACGACGTCGGCAATGTAAACGTAATCCCTTGTTTGTTTTCCGTCTCCGTTGATGATCGGCTGCTCTCCCTTGAGCATCTTGTGCGCAAAAATCGCAACCACTCCTGCCTCGCCAAACGGATTCTGTCGCGGGCCATACACGTTGGCGTAGCGCAATGTCATATAGTGAAGCCCGTAGACTTCTTTGTAAAAGTAAAGATACTTTTCGACGGTGAGTTTGGTGACGCCGTAGGGAGAAAGCGGCCGCTGCGGATGGTCTTCGGTGGCAGGGAATGAATCTTGCTCGCCGTAGATCGCTCCTCCAGTGGAAGCAACGATGAATTTGTTGACGCCGTTCTTGCGCGAAGACTCAAGAAGGTTCAGGCTCCCCATGACGTTGACGGATGCATCGAACTTCGGATCGGCGACCGAGCGGCGGACGTCCATCTGCGCTGCGTGATGATTGACGACGTCGAACTTCTCGCGTTGAAAAATCCCTTCCACCAGATCGCTTCGAATGTCGACCTGATAGAACTTCGCCTTGGGGTTGAGATTCTCCCGCACACCGCTGGAGAGGTCATCGACGACCACGACCTGATGTCCCGCGCTGAGGTAGGCATCAACAACGTGCGAGCCGATGAAGCCCGCCCCGCCCGTAACGAGGATTTTCAATGCACACTCCTTTGTAACCGTTTCAGCGCCTTCTGTCCAATATCGCGACGATAGTGCGCTCCTTCAAATGAAATGTTACCCGCTGTTTGATAGGCTTTTTCAATGGTTGTCTCTAAATCCTGCCCGAATCCGAGAGCCGTCACCCCCAAGACTCTGCCGCCGGATGTGACAATTTCGGCTCCCAGTTTCTTTGTGCCGGCATGAAACACGACGACGTCGTCCAGACGTTGAATTGCATCCAGCCCTGTTATCTTCTTGCCCGTTTCATACTCGTCCGGATAACCACCCGACGCCATCACAACGCAAACCGCCGTGCCGTTGCGGATACTTGCCGCACTGCTGTTCAACTTCCCCCGTGCAACGGACATCAGCAATTCTGCAAGGTCGCCATCAATCAACGGAATCACCGCCTGTGCCTCCGGGTCGCCAAAGCGGCAGTTGTATTCAAGCACTCTGGGTCCTTCTGGCGTGATCATCAGCCCACAGTAGAGACACCCTCGATACGGAGTTCCTTCCTCGTGCATCCCCGCAAGTGTCGGCTGGATAATGTCGCTGACGATTCGTTGCATGAGCGTGTCATCAAGCACAGGCGCAGGGGCGTATGCTCCCATCCCGCCGGTATTTTTTCCACGGTCGTCGTCGAAAACGCGCTTATGATCTTGCGCGGAGGCAAGCGTCACAAAGTCGGCCCCGTCTGTCACCACAAAAACGGAGACCTCCTCTCCCGTAAGAAATTCTTCAACCACCACCCGTTCACCCGCCGCACCGAACATTTTTTCGATCATCATGCCGTCCAGTGCTCGTTTCGACTGTTCCTGAGTCTCGCACATGACCACGCCTTTGCCGGCTGCCAAGCCATCCGCCTTGATGACGACGGGAAACGAAAGTTCGTTGAAAAATTGATCGGCCGCAGATCGTTCTGAGACTGAAAAACTGTGAAAGCGAGCAGTGGGAATTCCGTGCTTCTGCATGAAATTCTTCGAGAAGACCTTGCTGCCTTCTAACATCGCCGCCGCTTTGCGCGGGCCAAAGATGTTTAAACCATGCTGCTCGAAAAGGTCGACAATGCCTTCAACTAAAGGCTGTTCCGGCCCGACAACGGTCAGATCGATTTTCTCTTTCTGAACAAACGAGAGAAGCTCCGCTTGTTCGGTGGCTTTGATCGGCACGAGTGTCGCGTGCTGCTCGATGCCGGCGTTCCCCGGTGCGCAGAACAACTCCGTTACCGAGGGACTCTGGCGCAACTTCCAGGCGATCGCGTGCTCTCTGCCGCCCGAACCGAGGACAAGGACCTTCATACCACCCGCTCCTCAACCTTCACAAACGCGTGTTTGTCGACCTCCATTAACGACTCGAACTGTTTGGCGAGCTCTCCCGTCAGCGACACCCGACTGAATTGCTCTGCGAACTCCGCCGGAACGTGCTTGAGCCTCTTGCGTTCGTACTGTCGATAGAGGTCTCGAAGCGCCTGTTCATGCGCGGCTACATCGTTCAGCGACACGACGGTCGCCGCACCGGAATCCTGCACAAGCTCTTTCATGTAGCCATCGACCGCCGATGCGAGAATCGGTTTGCGGGCGCCGAGATATTCATAGAGCTTCCCGGGTGACTGGTAATCGTTATCAAGAACGAAATACAAAACGTCGGAAGCAAGGAGATACTTCGTGCACTCACGATGGTCGAGATAACCGAGAAACCTGACCGAGTTCTGCAACCCCAACTGCTGTATGAGCTGTTGATCTTCATGACGCGCATTGCCGATGAAACAAAGCTCGATCTTGCTTTCCAGCCGCGGGGATTCGTTCAAGAGATTTTTCAACGCCTGGAGGAGTGCACTTGGGTTTCGCCCCGCGTAAAACGTTCCCGCGTGCGTGATGCGCAGGCGCTCGTGCGAAGGCATCGGCTCGTGCGCGCTGAACTGGAAATCTTCCGGGTCGTACCCTTGCTGAATAATGACGACATCGTTGTAGTGCAACCCGCGATAACGTTTGAGAATTCTCTCCTTGACACGGCGATGCGTCACAATAACGCGATGTGCGGCTGCGAGGACTTTTTTCTCCAGACGATAATTGAGGTACTTGTGCAACGGCGTGGGAAAATACTTGAAGGGGTAATCAAGCCACGCGTCGCGATAGTCCAACACCAACGGGAGCCCGAATTTGTTCTTGAGTTCTCGACCGATCAAGAAATCGGTCTGCGGCGGAGCGGTGGCAAAGATGAGGTCGAAGTGCTCCCGCTTCAGGACCTCTGCAGCAGCTTTGACCGCTCTCGACTTCCAACCGATCTTCGTGTCGGGAACGAAAAACGTGTCGCCCGCAAACTGAAGTACTTTTCGTACACGCTCCGAAGGCATCTTGACGACGCCTTTCTTCCGGAACATTGCGTTGGCATCAAGAGAGGTCGTTCTGATGATTTCTATCCCCTCTACCTCAAGGAGCAACGAGGGGTCGAGAGCGTAATATCCCGTGGGCGCCACGGTGAGGACCGTCGGCTTCCATCCAAATTTCGGCAGGTACTTGACGAACTTTGTCGTGCGCTGGACGCCGCTGAGTCCGAGCGGCGGAAAGTAATACGCAATGACGAGAACTTTTCGGTATGATTCGCTCATTTGATTTTTTTTGCCACGAAGGCACTAAGTCCCGCTGTACGGGATCCCGCCTTTCGTAGTTTTGAAAGCGGGAACACAATGAGGCCCTTCGACTTCGTCCCGCCTACAACATGCGGGACTTCACTCAGGGTGGCAAGAATTACAAAACGATCAATTCCTTCGGCGCCTTGTTCAGCACTTCGCAAAAGCTGTTGCGGACCACGACATCGTCTTCAATCCGCACGCCGCCAATACCTTGGATATAAATGCCCGGCTCGATCGTCACCACGTTGCCGTTCATCAGCGTATCCGTGCTGAGGGCAGAGAGCCGTGGCTGCTCGTGCACCTGCAATCCAAGACCGTGGCCGAGCGAATGGCTGAAGTATTTTCCGTAGCCTTTTTTCTTGATGTACGTTCGCGCTACCGCATCCAGAGCGCGTCCGCTGATGCCGCTTCCCGCAGCGTCGATGGCAAGCTGTTGCGCGTCTGCAACGACCTCGTAGATCTTTCTCATGCGGGCAGAAGGCTTCCCCACAGCGATTGTCCGTGTCAGGTCACTATGATAGCCGTCGTAGCGACAACCCATGTCGATCGTGACCATCTCCCCCTTTTTGATATTCTTCTCCGTTGCGCGTGCGTGCGGCAAGGCGCCGCGTTTGCCGCTGGCAACGATCGGTTCGAAGGCATCCGCCTCCGCGCCATGGTTCCGGTGCAAATAGCTGATTTCCGCGGCGATGTCAAGTTCTGAGATTCCGGGCTTCACTACATGAAGAAGCTTACCGAACACTCTGTCGGTTATTGCGACAGCCTTCTTGATAAGGTCGATTTCATCGCGGTCCTTTACCGCAGAGAGTTCTTCCACATATCCGCTTGTTGGAATGAACTTCACATGAGGAAGGAGTTTTTTCAGATTCCGAAGCTCCGCAACGGTAACGTGCTGCTCTTCATAGCCGATCTTCCCTCGATTCAATAAGAGTCCGTTCTTTGCTGCGGCTTCAAACAAACTCCCCGAGGCGATGACGATCCGGTAGCCGTGAACTTCGTCTCTTGCTTGCAGACGATAGCGACCGTCGGAAAGAAACGCCTGGCTGTTACCGGTGGCGATACAGATGCCGTTCGAGCCGGAGAATCCGGTAAGGTAGCGGACGTTCGGAAGGAACGTTACAAGCAGCGCGTCGAGGCGGGATTCAATAAGCTTTTTGCGGAGAGCTGCAAGCCGGGGATTCATCGGTGAGCGCTTAGAGGTGGTAATTCGGCGCTTCCTTGGCGGGGGTGATGTCGTGGGGATGACTCTCGCGCAAACCGGCGTCGGTCATGCGGACGAACTGCGCTTTTTTCTGGAGCTCGGCAATCGTCCGGCAACCGCAGTAGCCCATCGCCGCTCGCAACCCGCCGACCATCTGGTAGACGGTATCGCTGAGATTGCCTTTGTACGGTACGCGCCCTTCGATGCCTTCGGGCACGAGTTTCTGAATATCGTCTTCCACATCCTGAAAGTAGCGGTCTTTGCTCCCTGTGCGCATTGCGTCGAGCGAGCCCATACCGCGGTACATCTTGTAGCTGCGGCCTTCGTAGAGGACCTTTTCGCCCGGACTTTCTTCGAGGCCTGCGAACAGACTTCCGATCATCACCGAGTCGGCGCCGGCGGCGATGGCTTTGGCAATGTCGCCGGTTTGCTTGATGCCGCCGTCAGCAATCACGGGGATGTTCGACTTCTGTGCAACCTTCGCACATTCCATGATGGCAGTAATTTGAGGAACGCCAACCCCCGTAACGACACGCGTGGTACAAATAGAGCCAGGACCGATTCCGACTTTGATCGCATCGACTCCGGTGCGAATCAATTCTCGTGCACCATCGGCTGTACCCACGTTGCCGCCGATCAGCTCTGCATCAAATTTTGATCGAACGCGCTTGATCATATTGAGCACACCCTGCGAGTGTCCGTGCGCCGTGTCGATCACGACGACATCGACGCCGGCCGCGATCAGCGCGGCAACGCGGTCGAGCGTGTCTTCGGTAACGCCAACCGCTGCACCTACGCGCAGTCTTCCAAGTTTATCTTTGCAGGCGTAGGGATGCTTCTTCTTTTTCTGGATATCCTTAAATGTAATCAGTCCGCGAAGTTTGCCCTGCTTGTCGACAATGGGTAGCTTCTCGATTCGATGTTTTTGCAGAATCGTCTCCGCCTCTTCGAGAGTCGTCCCAACAGGCGCCGAGATCAGTGTTCCGTTCGTCATGACTCTGGAGACTTTGAGGTCGAGATTCGGCTCGAAGCGAAGGTCACGGTTCGTCAGAATGCCGACGAGCTTGTTTTCTTTCACGATCGGAATTCCCGAGATGCTGTACTTCTTCATCATTCCCAACGCTTCTCCGACTGTTTTTTCCGGCGAGAGAGTAATCGGGTCTTGAATCATGCCGCTTTCAGAGCGCTTTACTTTATCGACCTCTTCTGCCTGCCGCTCAATGCTCATGTTCTTATGAACGATGCCGATGCCGCCTTCCCGCGCGAGCGCAACGGCCATCTCCGCTTCCGTCACGGTATCCATCGCCGCGCTGATGAGCGGGATGTTCAGCTCGATATGCCGCGAAAGCTTCGTGCGCACATCGGCCTCCCGCGGCAACACCGACGACTTTGCCGGCAGCAATAGCACATCGTCAAACGTTACAGCTTCGCCGAGGATTTTTTTGAATGCCATAGCTCACCTCGCTACTCATACGCCGGAATTCCGGTAATATCTTCGCCGATAATCAGCGTGTGCATCTCGTGGGTTCCTTCGTACGTCTTCACCGACTCGAGGTTCGCGGAGTGGCGCATCACGGGATACTCGTCGAGGATGCCGTTGGCCCCGAGAATCTCTCGCGCCATTCGGGCGATCTCAAGTGCATGATAGACGTTGTTCCTCTTTGCCATCGAAACCTGCGTAAATCTCGCCTTGCCCTGATCCTTCAACCGTCCAAGTTGAAGGCACATCAACTGCGCCTTCGTTATTTCGTTCAGCATGTGGACGAGCTTTTCCTGGGTCATTTGAAAAGATGCAATGGGTTTGCCGAACTGAATACGCGACTTCGCGTAATTCAGCGCAGCATCATAACACGCCATTGCCGAGCCAATCGCTCCCCACGCGATGCCATAGCGAGCTTGCGTGAGACAGCTCAGGGGCGACTTCAATCCTCCTGATTTGGGCAAGACATTTTTTTCTGGAATGAAACAATCCTGAAACACCAACTCCGAAGTAACAGAAGCCCGGAGCGAATGCTTCCCCGTCATTTCCGGAGCCGTAAACCCTTTCGTTCCTTTCTCGACCAAAAATCCCTTGATCTCGCCGTCGAGCTTTGCCCAGACCACCGCAACATCCGCAATGGTCCCGTTGGTGATCCACATTTTTGCACCATTCAACACGAATCCGCCGTCCTTGCGTTCTGCCCGTGTCACCATACCGCCGGGGTTCGAACCGAAATCCGGCTCCGTTAATCCAAAACAACCGATGGCTTTGCCGGCAGAAAGTTTCGGTAGCCAGTACTCTTTCTGTTCCTCCGCTCCAAATGTGTAGATCGGATACATCACCAGCCCGCTCTGTACGGAAGCGAAACTGCGCACCCCACTGTCGCCCCGTTCCAGTTCCTGCATCATGAGGCCGTAGGCAACGTTGTTCATCTCTGCGCATCCATATTTCGCAGGCAGCGTCGGGCCAAAGAGACCCAATTCTGCCATCTTCGGCACAAGGTTCATCGGAAAAGTGCCCGCGCGGTAATGTTTTTCGATGACCGGGATGACGTTTTCGTCGATAAATTCGCGGACGGTGTTGCGGACTAGTATCTCGTCTTGGGAAAGGAGCTCGTCGAGGCTGAAATAATCAACGCCTTGAAACTTGGGCATGGGGCTGTGCCATTCCTTTGAAGAATCTTTCCTGCGGAGGGAAAGGAGGTGTCTATTATTGGGAACAGAAAGGCGAGAATCTTTCTGAACTGTTTCGAAATTACCGAATAATCAGTGGAAAGTCAAGGTAGGAAAGGGAGAGAAAAAAAATTGAGCCGACATCTAATCTTCTCACTACGTCAGAAAAGAGCCGGCTCAATTAAGAAGGAGATATGAGTTGCAACTGATTAGACGGAGGTCGCAGAAAAAGGTTGCACCCTCGCGCGAAAAAAGTAAGAAAATTTTCGCAGAGATCTTACAGTGCAAGGGAAAAGCCGCGGAACGGATGAACTACCCATCTTCCGCGTTACGCGTTTTTAATCCGTAACGCTTGATTTTCAAATACAACGTCTTCGGAGTGATTCCTAACATTTGTGCGGTTTTTACACGATTCCAGCGGTTGTGGCGGAGAGTTTTTTCGATCTGGATTTTTTCCAGTTCCTCGAGGGAAAGCAAGTCTGATGCGCCGTTACCTTGTACGACGTTGTGCCCACTGGCGACTTCAGTTCCGGTGTGCGTGGAAGCAGACAACGCAGCGTTGATCCAGAGGTCGGACGGCTCGATGGTATCGTTCTGGCTGATCACCGTCGCGCCTTCGATGACATGTTCTAATTCGCGCACATTACCGGGCCAATCGTATCGTCGCAACACGTCGAGCGCCGCAGGGCTCATCTTTTTCGGTTGCGATTTCGATTTGCGGGAGAGGAAATAATCCACCAACAACGGAATATCCTCTTTGCGCTCTTTGAGGCTTGGGATCCTGATACTGACAACATTCAGCCGATACAATAAATCTTCCCGGAACCGACTTGCTCTGACTTCATTCTGCAGATTCTTGTTCGTCGCCGAAATCACTCGAACCTCAACCTTCATCGATGTCGTGCCACCGACACGCCGAAATTCCCCTGTCTCCAGAAAGCGGAGCAGCTTTGGCTGCGTCGACTGGCTGATGTCGCCCACTTCATCCAGGAACAGAGTACCACCCTGTGCCACCTCAACGAGCCCTTGCTTGGTCGCAAAGGCGCTCGTGAACGATCCTTTTTCATGGCCGAACAATTCGCTCTCGAGGAGTTGGTCAGGAATGGAGGCGCAATTCACAGCCACAAAGGGTCTTTCTTTGCGTGGACTTTCCTGATGCAGGAGATGCGCGATCAACTCCTTGCCCGTCCCACTCTGTCCCTCGATGAGTACGAAAGCTTCGCTGAAGGCAACTTTTTTGGCGTGCTCGATGACTTCTCGGAACAGACGGCTCTGCCCGATGATTTCGACTGTCCCCCCGAGCCGGTTAATCTCCCGTTTCATCACCTCTTTTTCGATCACCAACTGCCGACGCTCCAGGGCGCGCTGCACCGTCGCCAAGAGCTGGTCTCGTTCATAGGGCTTGCTGACAAAATCGTACGCTCCTAATTTCACGGTCTCAACCGCAGTCTTAATATCGACAACGTTGGTGAGCATGATGACCTGCGTGGTTGGCGAATGCTCGGTAATGAACTTCAGGACTTCGAGGCCGCTGATGCGCGGCATTTTGATGTCGAGGAGGACGACATCGTAGAGCTTGGACTGGATGAGGTTGATGGCTTCAGTGCCGCCAAACGCCGTGTCCACATCGTAGTCGGGGAATTCTTCAAACTCGGTTTGCAGCAGGAAGGTAATGGATTCTTCGTCGTCGACGATCAGAATGTGATACTTCTTTGCCATGCGGGTTCGCGTATCCCTGGCGTCGGGCCCTGGAGAAATCACACGCCCGTGAGCACACGCTCGACTGTCGTGAGTAAATCGACCAAGTCATACGGCTTGCTGACAAAATCTTCCGCGCCCAGTTTTTTCGATTCAATGGCATTTTTGAGGTCGGCAAAGCCGGTGAGCATAATGACTTTCGTCGTGGGTTGATGCTGCTTGACGAATTTCAGCACTTCAAATCCGTCGACGGTGGGCATTTTGATGTCGAGCAAAATCAGGTCGAACGTATTCTTTTCGAGTACCTCAATGGCCTCATCCCCATCCCCGGCCATCTGCACGATATACCCTTCCCCCTCCAACTCGGAACCAAGAACTGTACGGAGTGCTTCTTCATCATCGACAACAAATATTCTATTCTTTGCCGGCATCGGTCTGTCTCCTTACCGTTGTAGTACCAACGTCAAAAAGCAGAATGTCACACCTCTGTGTCGCACGCTGAGTATAGAGAATTTCCCAACGAAATGCAACCTGCACATTCTCATTGCTCTGAAAGAACATATACGATCAGGATGAACAATCCATACCTTTCCCCACCGTACAGGCCGACACCGGGAATTGCCCGCCTTGCAACTCTCCGGATCATCCCTTACCTTATCTTCACATTCGACTTCCGCATGAGCACACAACAACCAAAACCAACCTCTGTCCTGCTGGTCGATGACGACATGGTGTTTGTGAAGATCGTCCAGCACCATCTTCAAAAATTCCAGGATCATGAATTCAAGATGGTCTGGAAAGACAATGTTGAAGACGCCCTCGAAGAGACAAAGGCGAACCACTCGCTCGACATCATTATTACCGACTACCAACTGGGCGGTGCGACAGGCTTAGACTTTTGCCTGCAGCTCAATCAACTGAATTGCCCAATTCCGATTATTTTCATTACCTCCACACGCGATGTGAAGCTCGCCATCGAAGCGATGAAGTTGGGTGTCGAAGATTTCCTCGTCAAAGACGACATGACAGAGTCGTTACTGCCGCGCACAATTCTCAACGTCCTCGACCGCGTGAAACGCCACAAACAGATGCAAGCAGTTGAGAAACGGTTGCTTATTGCCGAAAAACAGGCGGAAGCCATTCGCCAGCTGGTGGTCACGGTGTGCCACGAGTTCAACAACCCGCTCGCCGCAATCAAGATCAGCTCCGACCTCCTGCAGCGACAGCAACTTTCGGACGACGACATGCTCCAGCTGAAACAGTTTGAAGAACATTTCGAGCACATTGACTCAGAAATCAAGCGCCTCCGCGACATCAACTTTGAAAAATATGAATTTCGCGACCTGAACACCTCCGGCGAGAGTACTGCCACGTAGCAAAGGTCTCACCTGCCTCCTTCGTGTTCCGCTCAACCTGACGATTCGATAATCTCAAACTCGTGCGTGATCTCCACGCTCTTTGAGAGCATGCCATGGACGGAGCAGTATTTCGTCAAGGAAAGCTCGATGGCGTGTTCGATTGCCTTCCGGTCGATCTGCTTGCCGTGAAAAATGTACTTCATCTGAATTCTCTTGAACACGCGCGGATACTCTTCCACCCGTTCGCCGGAAAGATGGATGGAAAAGCGGTCGATCTTCTGTCGCTTCTTCTGAAGAATCTCGACCACATCGCTTCCGCTGCAACTGCCGAGCGCCGCGAGAACCATTTCCATCGGCCCGTTGGCAGACGCCGGTTGACCGCGGTATTTGCTATCGATGACCATGTAATGGTTTGACCCACCTTTGGCAACAAAAGCGTAGCCATGCACATGGTCCACCTGCATTTGCTTGATCTCACCCATTGGTTTTCCTTTTGAGCATCTTTTGAACGACGGTCGAGTTACTGTCGAGCGACAAAATCGTTTGGACACAGTTTCCGTGGAATCCACGGCAAGTTTAGAGACACAATGCTGAAAAAGCAAGTGCTTGCTTCTCTCGCGATATTTCTCTATCATTGTTCTACGATGATGCACGGAATTGTCTTCCTAGTCTGTTAACCGTTCACGATGTCCAGAACGACTCGGCAAACAACACTGATTTTTCATTCTTCCCTCGAACAAGTCTCGTAAAAGTGTCCCGCCCAAGAAGCGGGACACTTTTTTTGTCCCCTGCGAGGAACGTCGATGACTATCGCAGACATTGAACAGATTATCGAAGGCTGGGCGCCGCAATGGACGGCATGGGAGCGGGACAACGTCGGTCTGCAGGTCGGAGACCGCGCAAGGAGCGTTTCGAGGGTTCTTGTAGCGCTGGATGTGACCGAGCAAATTGTGGAGGAGGCTCGAGAAAAGAGGGCAGAGCTCATCGTCTCGCATCACCCCCTGTTGTTTCGGCCCCCGTCGTCCATCACAGCCTCGAACGATATCGGGCGACTCGTGCTGATGCTGGTAGAATCCAGGATCGCCGTCTACTCGGCCCACACCAATCTCGATTTCACCAAACAGGGTGTGAGCTTTGCGCTGGCTGAAACATTGGGACTCAAGAAAATACGATTTCTTTCGCCGCTCAAGGGCATGCAATCAAAAATCGTCGTCTTCGTTCCGGCGGACCACGCCGACCGCGTTGCAGAGGGGATGTCCTCCGCAGGCGCAGGTGTAATTGGTGAGTACTCGTCCTGCTCTTTCCGGTTGAGCGGAGCCGGCACGTTCCGCGGCTCGCCTAACTCTCATCCGGTCGTCGGAAAAGCAGGAAGACCGGAGACGGTCGAGGAAATGCGACTGGAGATGATCGCACCACGGGCGCGCGTATCTGCTATCGTCGCTGCAATGAAAGAGGCTCATCCTTACGAAGAGGTCGCGTACGATGTCTATCCGCTCGACAACGAGAGCACGAATTACGGCATGGGAGCGATTGGCGAGCTGGAGGCTGCGCAAACGCTTAAGACGTTTTTGGAACACTCAAAACGTGCATTGAAGGCAGAAGCTCTTCGGTTCACCGGCGATTTGCATAGGAAGATCAGACATGTTGCGGTATGCGGCGGGAGTGGCTCGGATTTGCTTCCGACCGCCCTGAGCGCGAAGGCCGATGTCTTCGTGACGGCCGATGTGCGGTACCACACATTCCATGCAGCCGGCGACCTCGCATTGGTCGATGCCGGCCACTGGGAAACCGAGCAGGTGATTCTTGAACCGCTCGCCGACCGTCTGCGACGGGCGGCGAAACAGAAGAAACAGCGCCTTGAAGTTCTTGTGACTCAGTATTCGACAAATCCGACACATTATCTTCAGTAGAAGAAGGAGTCTGCATTTGGAAAATCGGCTACGCTTGCTCTACAATCTTCAGAAAATCGATTCGAGCCTGGACGAAGTCCAGGATATGAAAGGCGACCTGCCGCACATCGTTGCGGAATTAGAACAGCGGCTTGAAAAGAAAAAGACACAGAAGAAAGAGCTGGAGGAGTTCGTAAAAAAGTCGCTCGTCAGCCGCGATCAAACAGACCTGGAGATCCTCTCACTCAAAGAACAGATCGAAAAATATAAAACACAACAGTTCCAGGTAAAAACGAATCGCCAGTACGACGCATTGGCGCGGGAAGCCGACCACGCGCAGGAGAGAATCAACAGGTTAGAACTAGAGATGGAAGTGCTCGAGGGCAAAGCCGGCATCGCGAAGGTTGACGCGGAAAAACTGGCGCCGGAAATCGATGAACTTACGACAGAGCTGAATGAGAAGAAAGCTGAGCTTGACCTCGTCAACAAAGAGCACGAGGATGAAGAGCTGCGGCTGCGCCATGAGCGTGAAAAGATCTTAGTCCGGCTGGACAAAGGCGACGTACGTCAGTACGAGCGGATTCGCAAGGCTAAGGGCGGCAAAGCCGTCGTGCCGGTTCGCAGGAATGCCTGCGGCGGCTGTTTTAACCGCGTACCACCGCAGACGGTGGTGGAACTCCGCAAGAATTCCCGTATCTTGATCTGTGAGCATTGCGGACGCGTGATGGTTTCCGATGAGATCGTCGAGAGCGCCGGCAACAAACAATGAAGATCAGCGCGTTTATTGACGGCGCGTCGCGCAACAACCCGGGCGAAAGCGGCATCGGCGTCGTCCTGAAAGACGAGCAGGGTGCAACGCTGGAGAAAGTGTTCGGCTATATCGGCAAGGCAACGAACAACATCGCTGAATACAAAGCACTCCTGAAATGCCTGAAAATGGCCAGGACCATGCCGTGCAAGCAGCTTGTTGTTCACTCGGATAGCGAGCTGATGGTGCGACAGCTCAAGGGTGAATACCGCGTCAAAGATGCAACCTTGAAGCGCTTCTTTCTTCAGGCACACAAGCTGATCCAAGATGCACCGTTTACTTTTGAAATACGACACGTCGTGCGCGAACAGAATCGAGAAGCCGACCAGCTTGCCAATCTCGGTATCGATACGAAGCGCCGCGTGACTGTATAGAGAGAGAAAAAATGCTGAGCCACGAAGACACCAAGGCACCAAGACTCTATGAATGTGCTGGATATTAGAAGAAACAAATATTTTTCAGAGTTTACAAAATCATCGCCAGAGGTAGAGGAGTTCGGTCAGGCAGTCGCTCCGATCAGCATTGCTGAGCGGGGAGGAAAGTCCGAACACCGCAGGGCAGGGCGCCTCGTGCCAAACGAGGGTCTCACGGGCTACACCCCGTGGGAACGGACAGTGTCACAGAGATCAGACATCCCGTTCGCTTCGGCGGGCGGGATAAAGGTGAAACGGTGGTGTAAGAGACCACCACGTCGATAGTAATATCGACGGTCCCGCAAGGGATCCCGATGAGATCGAAAGATCGAGTCGGGATACGACAAACCCCGCCCGGTGCAAGACCATGTAGGTTCCGCGTTCCCGTTCCGACAACGTCGGAACGGGATGAAGAGCTGCCCGCTCAACTTGCGAAAGCAAAACGGAACGGGTAGGTCGCATCAGAGAAATGACTGCCTCTCCCGTCACCTTGGTGACGGGAAAGACAGAATTCGGCTTATCGACGGACTCTTCCAACCTCTGGCCTGATTTTTCCACCTCACTCCTGAGCCACTAAGAAACGAAGGCACGAAGGAGAATGAGCATTCGAATCTCTTCCAGGGAAATCAACGTCAAACGATTCATTCTCGTCTTCCCGTTGTGCCTTAGTGGAGAAAAGCTGAGCGTCGTGCTATGAAACCCATACGCGAATATCGGTGGACCTTTCCCAACGATCAGTCAACATCGACACCCGCGCACGATTTCTCCACCGCGAACGAAACGGTCGGCCTTGTTAAAAAACTCTCCGACGAGCTGAACATCTCCCCCACGCTTTCGCAGCTGCTCATCAACCGTGGCATCGATACATTCGAAAAAGCAAAGATCTTCTTCCGTCCGGATCTTTCTGATTTGCATGATCCATTCCTGATGGATGGGATGGAGAAGGCGGTCGAGCGCGTTGTTCGTGCCGTCCTCGACAAGGAGCCTATCCTCGTGTACGGAGACTACGACGTCGACGGGACAAATGGAACAGCCCTGCTCTGGTCTTTTCTCAAACAAATCGGCGCACAGGTCACGTATTTCATCCCGGATAGGATCAAAGACGGCTACGGACTTTCTGCGCGGGGAATCGACATCGCCAAAGAGCGCGGCGTCAGGCTGCTGATTGCCGTCGATTGCGGAGTAACGGCTGTCGGGCAAGTGGAAACCGCCCGCACCGCCGGCATCGATGTCATCATCTGCGACCACCACGAGCCGTCGGACACGCTCCCCAACGCGTTCGCCCTGCTCGACCCCATCAAGCCCGGCTGTGCTTATCCCTACAAAGGGCTCTCGGGTTGCGGCGTCGCATTCAAGCTTGTTCAAGCGCTGACCGCACGTGAGCCTGTTCACTCCGTGTTTGCGCAAAAAGACGAATCGACGCTTGAATCTTTTCTTGACCTGGTCACTCTTGCCACCACAGCCGACATCGTTCCTCTTCAGGGAGAAAACCGCACTATCGTCAAGCTCGGGCTCGATGTCATCAACACGCAGGCGCGACCGGGAATTCGGGCGCTGGTTGAAACCTCGGGCATGAAGAAGGGCCGGATCAACGCAGGCCAGATCGTCTTCATCCTCGCGCCGCGCATCAACGCGGTGGGAAGGATCGGGGATGCGATGCGCGCGGTGGAGCTGCTGACATCGGAATCGTACGACGAGGCCCTGAAGCTCGCACACGTGTTCGAAGACGAGAACCGCAGGCGACGTGCGTTAGACGAAGAGGCATTTCTCGAAGCGCAACAGATCGTCGAGAGCTCTCCCGATGTCGAGGCCAACACGGCGATCATCTTGCATCATGAACGGTGGCACCCCGGCGTCATCGGCATTGTCGCGTCGCGGATGGTGGAGCGTTACTATCGCCCGACGATCATGATGACGACGGTCGATGGCGTGGTGAAAGGCTCGGCGCGAAGCATCTCAGGGTTCGATATTTATCGGGCGCTCAAGCGCTGCGAAGACAAGCTGCTGCAATTCGGCGGACACAAATACGCGGCGGGGCTTTCCGTGGATCCTGTAAGAATCGATGAGTTCAAAGAAGCCTTCAATGCTGTCGCCAAAGAGCTGTTGACCGACGAGCTCCTGACGCCGCGCATTCACATCGAGGCGGAGATCGACCTCGACGAGCTGACGCCGAAGTTCGTCAGCGTGCTCAATCGCTTTGCGCCGTACGGTCCGGGCAACATGCGACCCGTCTTTGCGGCGCGGAAGGTAGATCTGAACGGCCCGCCCCGCATCGTCGGCAATAACCATCTGCGCTTCAAAGTGCGCAAGAACGGCCGGGTGTTCGATGCCATCGGGTTTAACCTGGGCGGACTCATCGGGAAGCTGCAAAACGGACGGAAACAGATCGACATCGCGTTTTCAATCGATGAGGGCGAGTACGCGGGAGAATTGGTACCACAGTTGAAGATACGGGATGTGAAGTAGTGAGAAGTGAGTGAGAGGTCAGAAGTCAGAGGTCGGAGGTCAGAAGTCAGAAGGTGGGGAATGAGTACCGGTAAACGATTGAATTCAGCGAAAGACCTTGATGTCTACCAGAAAGCTTATGTCCTGGCGATGAAAATCTTTGAGGTCAGTAAAAGTTTTCCTGCTGAAGAATCCCGCCAGAGGCGGGACGCTCACAGGCCAAATCCGACGCTCAGCACGTTCAGTTTGCATGAACCTGAGAGAGGCGTGGGCAAAACGACGGTACGAAGCGCACTTTGTGAACAAGCTTACAGACTGCGACGGTGAGAACAGCGAAACGGATTCTTCCCTCGATTTTGCGAGAGATTGCGGTTATCTTAGCAGGGAACAGCATAAAGAACTCACCGCCCTATGCGCCGAAATTGGAAAGATGCTCGGTTCGATGATCAATCATCCAGCGCCCTTTTTATTCCACAGGCCGAGAGATGCCTCCAATGACTGAACCAACCAAACTTGATCTTGA